>JACRGP010000068.1 GCA_016217765.1 Nitrospinota bacterium
CCCCTAACCCCCTTTGCAAGGGGGGACAAAGGCAAGGCGCTTTTTGTTCCTGGGCATTTCCTGTCTCAAACGTCTGGAGAGCCTCGGTCCCAGGAGTCGAAGCGCATTCGCAGGTCAGTCGTTCATGCAATGTCCGGGTTAGTTCCTCAATCCGTTCTGCTGTCCTCGGTAATGCCAAAAGCGTTGCGCGAAGGCGAATTCGCGGTGCATTACCAGCCCAAGGTGGATTCCCGTACCGGTTCGATCGCGGGGATGGAGGCCCTGGTCCGGTGGATCCATCCGGTCATGGGGATGGTCCCGCCCGACCGGTTTATCCCGGTCGCGGAAGAATCCGGGTTCATCGTCGAACTTGGAGAGTGGGTTTTGCGCGCCGCATGCGTTCAAAGCCGGGCTTGGCGGGACGCGGGTTTGCCGCGTACGCCCGTGGCGGTGAACTGCTCGATAAACCAGTTGAAGCGCGGGGATTTCCCGGACCTGCTGTCCCGCGTTTTGAAAGAGACTGGCTTGCCCCCGGATTGCCTGGAACTGGAAATCACGGAAAGCGTTTTGTTTGAAAATCCGCTGTCGCTGGTTGCCGGCCTGTCCCGGTTGCGCGACCTGGGGATCCGCCTGGCCATCGACGATTTCGGGACGGGATATTCATCATTAGCCTATTTGGGCCATCTGCCCGCGCGCGTCCTGAAAATCGACAAAATATTCGTTAAAAACATCGTCCATGGGGCCAATTTCCCCATCCTGCGCGCCATCGTGGACCTGGCCAGAAAACTGGGCCTGACGACCGTGCTGGAGGGGGTGGAAACGGCGGAGTATGCGGCCGCGGTGGCGCCGTTGGGCGCCGATCAACTGCAAGGGTTTTATTACGGCCGGCCCGTGTCCGCCGAAAACGCCTCCCGCGTTTTGGCGAGGGGTCTGCGTTTGGCCGGAAAAGCGGATTAAAGCGGAAGGGATTGCAGTGGGGGCGGATGTTTAAAGATAGTTGGTCAATAATGAGAATTGTTATTAAATAGTGGATATTTTGGGGTGTTGCGGGTAGTGCATAAATCGCGAAGTAGTTATATAACTATATGTAATTATTGTGTTTTATTGTGGTTTGATTTTTAAAAATTTTTATTGACAAAGGATGCGTTTTTATAATATAAATGATAACCATTTTCAATATATGCGGCCTGTCTGAGCGGGTTGAATACCAACGGGGGAGAATTCTTGAAAGGAGAAAAGTTTTAATGAACAAAAGACGACTTGTCAGCGGATTTTTTGTTTTGTTGTTTCTGTCGTGCGCGGCGTACGCCTCGGCGGCGGACGTCCAGGAGTTGGAGCGGCGGATCAACGTCTTGTCCGACGAACTGGACGGTTTGAAAAGGGGAGGGGCAGAGGTCGGTCACAAGGAGGCCGAGCGCGTCACCCTCCACGGTTACGGCGAACTGCACTACAACCGGCCCACCGACGGGCGGACGACGGAGTTCGACAATCACCGCTTCGTCCTCGGAGCGCACGCGCGTTTGACCGACTGGATCTTCCTGAACGCCGAGATCGATTTCGAGCACGCCGCCCAGGAGTTGGAGTTCGAGTTCAGTCATTTGGATTTCATGCTCGATCCCAAATACAATTTCCGGGCCGGCGTGATGTTGATGCCGGTGGGATTCCTCAACGAGTATCACGAACCGCCGCTGTTCTGGAGCGTGGAGCGTCCGGAATTACAAAGCAAGGTCATTCCCTCCACTTGGAGCGGGGCGGGCGCCGGGCTCTTCGGCACGCCCGTCGAGGGGTTGAATTACCGGCTCTATGTCGTCAATTCCGTGCAGTCGATTCGTAAGGACGGTTTCAGCTCGGGCGAAGGCAATGGGGCGGGCGGCGGTTCCGGCCGGTTCCGGGAAAGCGACGGCATCCGCCAGGGCCGGTTGCAGATCAACAAGGCGATAGGCGAGGACGTGGCGGTCGTTGGGCGGCTGGAGTACAGCAAACTATATCCCGGCTTGCAACTGGGCTTCTCGTTCTACACCGGGGACACCACCCACGAGCTGATTTCCCAGGGCGGCAGGACCACCCTGGTCGAGGGCGACGTCAAATACCGCTGGCAGTGGTTCGAGGCCAACTCCACCATCGTCAATATCAATGTCGCGGACGCCGCGGCGCTGAACGCCTTCAACGCGACGCAGACGACGGCCGCGTCCGGAACGGGCACGGTCCCCGACCGCATCTTCGGCTGGAACATCCAGGCGGGCGTCCATCTCCCGCAACTGCTCAAGATGAACACCACGCGCGATTTCGTTCCCTTCGTGCTGTACGAGCAGTTCGACCTCCACAAGAGCGTGCCCGCCGGTTTCACGAGGAATCCGTTGCGGGACACGGACGTGATAACCGTCGGGTTCTCGTACATGCCGACCCCGTCGGTGGCCTTGAAGCTGGACTACCAGGACTTCGAGTTTGGCAACAACACCTCGCAGGACCAGATCAACATGGGGGTGGCTTACATGTACTGATAAAGCTCCTCCCGCGACGAATCCCGGCAACCCATTCCGCAAAGCCTCCTCCAAAGGCAACGGGGTTGCCGGGATTTTTTTTGTCTTTGGGCGAAAAGGTTTTATAATTCCCATTCCCGTCATGGGACGGCTAACCTGGATATTGCATGAACAAAAAGAACGAACGGATGGAAACTGTTTGGGACAATGCCTGTCGGTCGAAATTGGGATGGGACGGTTTGTGTCCTGGGTTCTTAAATCCCCCTCGGTCCCCCTTTTTCAAAGGGGGAAGGTCGGAGACAATCTAGCCCCCCTTTATCAAAGGGGGGCTGGGGGGATTTCCCATCTCCCGATTCGAGTAAAAGTTTTTTAACTCATGCAATATCCGGCTAAATCGGATTCCCGGTTTATCAAGAGGCATTCAGTGAAATTTAAATTTCCCGCGGCGCTCGCGTTTTTCGGATTTTTGACGGCCCTTGTGTGCGCGCCGGTCGATTCCTTTTCCGAGGAGAAGGAAAAGGAGTTCGTCGAGCGGGTCTTTCTCACCAAAAAGGAGGTTTTGGAGGCGGCGTTTCCCGGCGCGGACAGGATCGACACCGATAAGAAATGGCTGACCGATTCCCAGCGCCAGGCGATCGGTAAAATCTGCCTGCAAACCATCGAGGACCAGCGCATCACGTATTACGTGGGGATCAAGGGGGGGAAGCCCATGGGGTACGTGACGATCGACCACGTGATCGGCAAGTCGTACCCGATCACCTTCATGGTGGCGATGAATACGGACGGGACCGTCCGGGACGTGGAGGTGATGGTGTACCGCGAGCCGCATGGCTGGGAGGTGCGGTTCGAGTCCTTCCTCAGCCAGTTTTTCGGCAAGGACGCCAACTCGGATTTCAGGAGCATCAATTCGATCACGGGCGCCACGCTGTCGGTCCGCTCGATGGTGAGCGGCGTGAGCAAGGCCGTCGCCGCCTACAAGGTCCTGTATCTGGACAAAATCCCCTGATGCGTTCACGCCATTATTGAGACCTGTATAAATAATGTCATTATCCGATTGTCATTGCGAGGAGGCTTTGCCGACGAAGCAATCCGGAAAATCTGGATCGCCACGCCGCTTATAGCGGCTCGCGATGACGTTTTACCCCTGTCATTATTTATACAGAGTTCAATAACTTCCCGAGTTCGTCCGCGACGCGCCGGAGGCCCTTGCCGTCGACCAGGCTTTTCCCGATGCGGCTCATGGACTCCAGCCGCTCTCCCGTCAGTTCCAGGATGCCGCCGATTTCCCCGGCGTCCCAAACCTCCGCCATGCCCAGGTTGACGGCCGCCCCCAGTTTTTCGAAATAGCGGGCTTTTTTCTCCTGGTGCGGGACCTGGTTGATCGCGAAGGCGGGGGTCCCGACCGCCATGGCTTCGTGGAGCGTGACGCCCCCGGAGCAAAAAACGACGTCGTGGTCCGCGAGGACTTCGGCCATGTTGGGGACGTTGTGGAGCGCCCGCAGTCCGCCCCAGGACATCTGCAATTTTTCCAGCGCCAGCCAGTCCCGGAATCCGGCCCCCGTCAGCGCCGTCAACGAAGGACAATTTTTCCGTTCGAGCAGGGACCGGGCCAACGGCACGGTCAGGTTTTTGGGGTCGGTCCCCCCCATGGTGATCAGGGCGGAGCGGATGGTGGGCGGGAACGATCGCGGTTGGCGGTTGTAGCGTTCGAAGTCGGGGTGAAGGACGACATAGGGCAGGCCGAAAAGGCAGAGCGCTCGCGGGTCGATGTTTCCCCATTGCGACTCCTCCAGGTTGGCGTCCACCAGCAAGTCCACGAGGTCCCTGCCGTCGCCGAGGTCCTCGAAGCTGGCGATTTTCCGCGCGCGGGGCCGCAGGTTCCGGATATACTCGGCGTCGTTGTCTTTCTGGTCGATGATGGCCAGGTCCACCGGCTCCGCCAGTATCCGCAAAAAGAGCTCTCCCGGACCGGCGATGTGGTAAGGGAACCCCGACTTGTCCAGGGTCTCGGCGGCCGGCCGGTAATCGTCGATGAAATAGACGACGGAGTGTCCCGCCTCGCTCAGGGACCGGCCCAGATGCAATTGCCGGACAAGATGTCCCATGCCATGCGTGGCGGACGCTTTGCAACGGATCGCGATGGCGTGCATGTCGTTTTACGGGTTGGCCGGCGGGATTTTGCTCCCCGCCGGATGACGTTCAAGTTTCTTTTTTCGAGTCCCATTCGCCGCCATTGATCCGGCCCAGGATTTCCCGGTCGGAAAAACGGACGGCCTTCTTTTCCGCCCGGCGTCCGCGCAGGGCGGAGGGCAACCGTTTCAAGGCCATGTATATCGCGGTCCAGAAACGCGGCTCCAGGCGGAACAGGTCGCGCAGAAGGAACAGGGGGATATACATCATGAATTCCCGGGTCAGCGGCGCGTCGAGAATGTTTTTCCAAACGAACAGGTAGTTGTTGCGCGCGGAGATCAGCCGGATTTGCCTGAGTTTCTCCTGTTTTGCGATCGTGCCCTGCACTTTATGGTAGGCGATGGAAGCCGGTTCGTAGAGGACTTCCCACCCGCGCTTGAGCGCCCGGTAGGAAAGGTCGATCTCCTCGTAATAGAGCGGACGGTACATCGGGTCGAACCCGCCGAGTTCGAGGTACCGTTTCCGGTCCGCCATGAACGCGCCGCCGCAGGCGAACAGCGTCTGGCTGGCGTCGTCGGCGCTTTTCTCGTAAAGATAAAAATGACCGCGCCGGAAATAGCCTCCCCGGTTGCCGTACAGGAAAGTGGTCCGGTCGAACCCGTAAATCTTGCCGCTCGCGGCGAAAACGTCGTTCGCTGTCCCCGCGGGCGAGATGGGGCCGAAATGGCGGGCCAGAAAATACAAGGCCTTCTCTTCCAGCTTGATGTCGTTGTTCAACAGCATGACCAAGGGGGAGCCGGCCAGTTTGACCGCATGGTTGTTGGCTCCCTGGAAACCCAGGTTGCGCGGGGTGCGTTCGCGTCTGACCCACGGGAATTCCCTCGCCAGCAGGTCGAGACTGCCGTCGGAACCGCAGTCGTCGATGACCATCGTCTCGTAGGAATGGGCCGTGTCGTACTGGACCGCCGCGTGGATGGAGGGCAGGCATTCGCGCAGGAGGTCCGCTCCGTTCCAGTTGGTGATGATAAGGGTGATGTCCTTGCTCATGGGGAGTTTGCCCAGTCTGAAAGGAGTATAAAGCGAAACGCGGGGTTATTATAGGAAATCCTCAACTTTGCAACAGGCGCCGGACCTCCGCGACCACGTCCAATTCGCCGTCCAGCCTCGTTTTTCCTTTTACGGTCAGTTTCCGCGCCTGCTTGATAGTCTCGCTCCAGTCGCAGGCGTAAAACTTGCCGGAATCCACGATCAGGCCGACCTCGTTCCGCTCCATGAAATCCCTAACGGCGCCGAATTCGCAAAAGTCCTCGCGGTCGCAGGAGATCACGGGTTTGCCGTGCGCGAAGGCGGTGGCGAGCGTGGAGTACCCTGCTTTGGTGCAAACGACGTCCGAACTGGCGACCAGGTCGGCATGGGAAAACCGGCCGTCAAGGACGAAAAGGTTGGGGCTGGGGGACGGTTGCGCGATGGGGTCGCGGGTGATGAAAATGCAGTCGCGCATGTTTTTCAGGTTGTTCCATTCGATCCGCGAGGAATCCGATTGCCCCAGGTAGACGAAGACCAACGTCCGTTCCCCGATGGGCGCGGGCAAAAAGCGCGCCAACTCCGCCCGCGCGTCCCTGCCTTTAAGGCCGATGAACCCCACGGTTTTCTTCGACCCGACGACGGAGTTGTCGATATGGCATTGGGGAAGAAACTGCATCGTGGCGCACGCATATTCCTGGCGCAGGATTTCCAGAAGGTCGGCGCGGTCCCCGATTCCGGGCATGGCCGAGTAAATGTCGTGCCAGGTGAAGTTGGCGACGAGAAGGGCGGGGATGCCCAGGCGTTTTGCCGCCTGTAGCGGATAGCTGGGGACGTCGGAAAGGACCAGGTCGATTTCATGTTCCTCGAGCCAGCGGATTTCCGCGGATACGCGGCCGGCGGGGTCCTTGTAAAACGACTCCAGCCGGCGCAGGGTCGCTTCCGCGTCGATACGGATGAAGTCTTTCTGGACGCACCCGACATCTACATCCCGCGGCGTCAGCCGGACGCTCGCCGCGTTCAGGTAAATCTCGAAGAACGCCCCGGGAATCCGGGTTTTGATATGGACTTGGCAGGTTTCGACGAGGCGCGTCAGGATGGGGATGGCCCTGGCCGCGTGACCGTACCCGCGCGAACTGATGTAATAGGCGATTTGCTTGATAGACGGTCCTTTGGACTTATGGAAGGAAGATTGGCGGGATTAGGCGGCGCGGCTCACGGGCCTTTTTTCGCCGGGGTGTATGTGAATTGGCAGGAGGTCCCCAATTTCGCGAAAAGATTTTGCAACTTCAGGTTGACGTAATCCTTCCTCGCCTCCGCCGGGATCATGTCGAACAGGCAGGCGGTGCCGATATAATCCGTCCTGCCCAAACGGATGAAGAACTCGGAGAACCAGCACTTTTTGATTTTGTACGTCCATTCCTTTTCGTCCGATTTCTTGTGGTCGAGGAGGAAATGTTTCCAGGGGTAGATTTCGTCGACGCGGGGGACGCCGGTCTCGACGAACGCCTTGAAGGGGTTTGACGCGGCTTTTTCCGCGGCGATCTCCTTTTCCAGACGCTCGGACTGCCATGCGCGCAGGGCCCCGGTTATCGCCTCCCGCGCCTGATCGACCCTTATGTTGTAATCGTCCAGGACGTTGTGCGCGTAATAGATGAACAGGCCCACCGTGTAAAGGAATTGCTCGTCCGGGCTTAACGCGTCAACGTTGTCGAAGACCCACATTTTGCCGAACAGGGCGCGGATCTTGTTTTTGTCGATCTCTACGTTAGAAACGGACAGGCGCTCCAGAATGGGATCGACGCGGCCAGCGGCTTTTTGTTCCAACTCGGATACGTCCGTAGAGGTCGATGGCGATTGTTTCTCATCAATTTCCGACATGGGGTAAACCTCGAATGGCGAAACGAAATCGATTGATATCCATTCTCCCTCCAAATACCGGGAGAAGGCGGAAATTTTTTATCCGCAGTATGGCTAAAAATAGCATATCCGCCTTGCCAAGTTCAAGGCTGGATCGCGGGACACGTCGCCGGAGGGAAGGGGGCCTCGGGGCCAAGAAAACAAAAAACCTCCCGGCGGTCCGCCGGGAGGTTTTGATGGATGTCATGGACCGGCGCCTGACTGGGCGCCTGAACGGTTTAATTGGAGAACGCTTTTTTGGCCGCGCCGACAAGGGCGTCCGCGGTCCGGCAACCCAGCAGAGGGGCGTCCTCGCGCAGGACTTGGTTGCCGTTCGCGTCGACGGCGATGGCCGCGCGGTTCAGGTAGCGGCTTTTCAGGCCGTCCAATTGCAGTTTGTTGGCTTTGGCGAACTCCAGGTCGATGTCCTGCAACAAATTGGGCAACCCGCGCCCCGCATTGGTCAGGATGTCCGTGCCCACGACGACGATCACTTCGTCAACGCCGGCGGACTTGAACTTGTCGGCGTGTTCCTTGACCAGGTCCAGTTCCTTGTTGCAGAAACCGCCGGCGCCGGGCAAGGTGATAATCAGCCGTTTTCCTTTGAAATCATTGATGGACAACGCGGCTTCCAGCGGAACGCTTCCCGCCTTCTCCACCGACCAATGGGGATTCAGTTTGATCATTTTTGCGCCGATGCCCGGTAACGTGGCCATATTTTCCCTCCATTTGATGGATTATGTATTGATGAGTTGATCCGTTAGTTGTTTGAGATGATGAAAACGCCCGTTGGTTGCAGGAATTTTCCCGGTATTTTCCACCGCCCGATGTCTTGTACGATTAATGTGCTTTGCCCAAAACTTCTTGGTAAACTGGTTTTTCCGAAGACGATCGCTTTTCCATGCAGGCATATCAACGCCGGGCGCGGAACCCGGCATCTGGAGGTCGACATTTTATGAGAATGTTTCCCAAGTTCGCGGCGTTGGCGTTGTCCCTGTCCATCCTTGCGTTGTCGGGCCAGTGGAACGCGCTGTATTCGGAAAGGAAATATTACGAGGCCCCGAAAGACTACCGGGAGCAGATCGACCGGCTGAAGGCGAAGTTCAAGGAAAGCTACGGTTACGAGTTGTTCGACCTCGACGCGGGCTGGAAAAAAGAGGAAATCGTCAAATTGGACGAAGCGTTCGCCCCGCTTCCCGCGGGTTTTTTCCGTCTTCCCGGCTTGAACGGGTTATACCGGACCTCCCGGTTGGCTGTCCGGTCGCAGGACATTGACCCGGACGAGGCGCCGTCCGGCGCCTTCCCCGCGTTCGCGACGATATTCAGGCAGGCGGGCAAGTCCTACAACGTGTACGTTGACGACGAGGACCCGCGCGTCGAACTTTATAATAACCTGATGTACAAGGACCCGGAGGACTTTCAAAATATCGTCCAGCACGAGATGGGGCATGCGTTCGATCTGACGAACGGGTTTTTGAGTTTTTCGCCCGAATGGCTCGCGGTCGCGCATTTCCGGATTCTCCATTTGCCCGCCCTGGACGGGAAGGAGAACAGCGATTTCATCTATGCCATGCTGAACGATCCGGAGACCGACGCTTATGCTCCCGTTTCCGTAATGCACATCCCCACGTATTCCCGGCAGAACCCGCAGGAGGATTTCGCCAACTCCGTGGCCGCTTACATCCAGTATCCCTATTTCCGCTATTCGCATCCCGGACGCTACCGGTTTTTGAAGGACAAGGTCTTTGGCGGCAAGGAGTATTTCCCGGAGTCGGAAGGCCCGTCCGGCTACGAGGACAGGGTCCTGTCGGATTTGGAAAAAGCGATCGGAAAAAACGACTGGGACGGAGTCGTCGCCCTATCGACGGAGTCGAGCCGCTCCCACAATCCAAAATTGCAGGCCAGGATTCTGGCCCGCCTCCGGCAGGCGGCGGACGCGATACCCGCCGGCGAGAACGCGTCCAAGCTGGCGGTCGCCAGTTGTTTCAATTACGAGCCCGAGGCCTTGGAGTTGAGGCAGGACTTGATCCGGAAGAACAAGACCTCGCTGGAAGACCTCTTGAAAAACGAACAGTGTTTCCGCGTCAGCAGGGAGTTGTTTGAAAACGCTCAGGCCCTCTGGCCCGTCCAGGAGATCTATTTTTACCGGGAGAATGGGAAGGCTTTCCTGCAGTTTCTCGACCCCGCGATATTAGTCGCCAGGGCCCGGGGATTCCAGACTATCTATAATTGGAAGCTGTATTTGTCCGGTTCCAGGAAAAAGCCCGTCGCCGAAGGCAAACTGTCCATCGAGGGAGGGAACGGCGCGGTCAGGATCGATTTGGGCAAGACGGCGGACGGCAAGTTCAAAATTCCCGAGGGAGAAATCCTGGACCTGGAATTGGAGGCCCAGCGGCATAACATAAAAACGTTCAAGACCCTTGCCGGTAAGGCGGCGACGATCCGCTTTGTCGTCCAGCCGTGGTTTAATTATATCGCGAGCAAGGAGGCGAAGGCGAGGGTGGTCTATCCCGTCCGGGCGGCGTATCAGGGGAAATAAAAAGTCCCCAACCATTGGATATATAAGGAAATGGATCAAGCGTCGTCGCGAGCCGTCCGCTCGCCGCGGGGGCAACTGGCCTGGCTTCGATTGCCCTCGATGACTCCTATTCGCCATCGGCACGCTGGGCGGCGTGGCGGTCCAGAACCTCTGGATTGCTTCCCGTTTCGCAAGCTCGCGGTCGCAATGACGGCTTGAAGGATAGTTGTGCAAAGCTCTTTTTGGCAAAAGAGGGGGGACCGGTTTTCTCCCCCCTTGTAAAGGGGGCCGGGGGGATTTTTCATCTTTCGATTTGAGTAAAAAAACTCATAACGATTTTCGACTCGCGCAATATCCGGGTCAGCGGGTTGCTGAAAAACCGTAGTTGCCCAATTTATTGGGCTCAATGACCGGCAAGGGAGCCTGATAAATCAGGCAACTACAAATCAGGGTTTGACATTTTATATCCGCAAAAGGAGTTTTTCGGCAACCCGCTACAAGTCGCGCACGAGCCGGACGGCCATGTTCAGGTTGGCGTACTGGGAGGGCCAGATTTGCCCGCCGTCCTCGTACTGGATGATGAGGGCCGCCGAATCGCGCGTGTCCGAC
>JACRGP010000063.1 GCA_016217765.1 Nitrospinota bacterium
CTTAAAATTCGATTTTTCAGCTCTCGAAGGGCATTCCACTTCGCCACGGTCAACCTTCTGAAACCTCAATGGGGAGGCGCCATCATGGAAAGATTCGCCAAATTGTTCGAAACATTGTCCAAACGGTTGGAAAACGACGAAACGTTCGCCCTGCGGATGCAGATGGCCGGGGAGGGCAAGTTCAAGGATTTTCACGGCGAGAACGAAATCCCGGCTTTGCGGGAGTTCCTGGAACATGCGGAAAAACAGGACGTTCAGGATATCGTCATCCGCGACGCGGAAGCCCGGGAAAGCGTTGTTAGCGAGATGGTCTGAACGCATACTCCGGCGAAACTTTCCAGCCCCTCAGTCAACTCCTTGGAACGTCACGAAGGGGAAGAGGGGCTTTTTTATTTAATTTGCTCATGACCCAATTCCGGCATCCTCCTCAAGCCTAATAAAAACAATCCATTCCAGACACGGTTTTTCGAGGGCGAGCACGGGAAATCCGAATCTAGCCTGTCGTGAAAAAGTCCCTTTTTGCCTCAAAATCGTCATGCCCGCGACAGCGGGCATCCAGAAAGCCTTTGAAAATACTGGATTCCCGCCTACGCGGGAATGACAACAAAAGGCCATAAAATAATTTTTCAGCGCCCTGCTGGCAATTATCGGGAAACAACGGTTTGATGGAGGGGGCTTAATACAACACCCGCCTACTGGGGAGGCTCAATACCCAATAGGCGGATGCTGGAGAAGGCAGGGCGGCGCCCGCCGCCCTGTCTAGCATTGTATAAGATGTCGCGAAATAGCGGCGGGATTCTCCCGGGAAATCGGCGGTTTTTAAAATCCTTCGGGGTTGAATCGCAATCCAATTGTTGTAGAGGCCCGGTAAAACGAGCCTCGAGCGGATCCCGTCCACCCGGCTCTAACTTTTCTCCCCCGGTGGACGGTGTCCGCCCCAAGACTCGTTCCACGCCTGCCAATTCCTGTTCCAATCCGCGATGTTTTCCTCCCGTTAAAGGTTCTTATAACTTATCGGTTGAATTGGACGCGGTATTTAGTTATAAACTTCGATTGGCTGGCGTTTCAGCCCTACCTTATGAAACTTTCCGAATCGGCCATCCTCAAACTGATGCACGAAAAAACCAACCGGCCGATGAAGATCTCCGAGTTGGCCAAGTGTCTTGCGATTCCGGACGTCCAGCGCGCCGAATTCCGCAATTACGTCAAGGACATGACCGAGGAGGGGAGCCTGATCCGCATCCGCGGGGGCCGGTACGGGTTGCCGGACGAAATGAACCTGGTCTCCGGAACTCTTCAGGGCCACCCCGACGGTTACGGTTTTTTCGTGTGCGACAAGCCTGGGCCGGACATCTACATCGGCAGGAAAAACATGGAGAACGCCATGCACCTGGACCGGGTCATGGCGCGCGTGGAATCCCGCCGCGAAAAGGACCGGCTCCACGGCCGCGTGATCCGCATCCTAGAGCGGAAAACCGTCTCGCTGGTGGGCGTTTACGAAACTTTCGAACGCCAGGGATGGGTCATCCCCTCCGAGCGCAAATATTTCCACGATATTTTCATCCCCGCGAAAGACCGGAAAGGCGCCAAGGACGGCCAGATCGTCTGCCTGGAAATCGTCTCGTACCCCACGAAGCATCAGCCGCCGGTGGGCAGGGTGGTCGAGGTCCTGGGCCGCGCCGACGACCCGGAGGCCGAATTGCAATCGGTCCTGCGCAAGCATTTGGTCCGGCAGATTTTCCCCGAGGACGTCCTGGAACAGACGCGGAGCCTGGCGGACGCCGTCGACGAGGACGAGCGAGCGCGGCGGAAAGACCTCACGGACTGGACGATCTTCACCATCGACGGCGAGAAGGCCAAGGACTTCGACGACGCCGTGTCCATCGAAAAAACCGGGGACGGTTACCGGCTGGGGGTGCACATCGCCGACGTCGGCCATTACGTGGAGGAAAACTCGCCGGTCGACCGGGAAGCCTATGAACGCGGGACCAGCATCTATTACCCCGACGGCGTCATCCCCATGCTCCCGTTCGCGTTGTCCAACGAGATCTGCAGTCTCAAACCCGGCGTGGAACGGCTGACCTTGACCGTCATGATGGACTTCGACGAGTCGGGCGAGTTATTGAAATACGACATTTTCGATTCGATCGTCAAAAGCCGCTACCGGTTCACCTACACGGGCGTGGCGCGCGTCCTGGAGCATGGCGAAGGGGACGACAGATACCAGGCCGCCCTGCCCACCCTGGAACTCATGCGCGACCTGAGCCAGACCCTGAGGAAACGCCGGTTCGACAAGGGGAGCGTGGATTTCAAAATCCCCGAGCCGGAGATCGTGCTGGACGCCCAGGGCAAAGTCGAAAAGATCGTGGCGGCGGAACACAACATCGCGCACGAGCTGATCGAGGAATTCATGCTGTCCGCCAACCAGGTCGTGGCGCGGCGCCTGTCCGAGAGAGACATCCCCTCCATCCACCGCGTCCACGAACGCCCGGACGAAACGAAGATCGTGGCGTTCAACGAATTCATCAAAAGCTTCGGGTTGAAGCTGGCCCATCTGCACAACCCCAGCCCGAAGGACTTGCAGAACCTTTTGAAGCGGGCGCTCGGACGCCCGGAGGAGCGCGTGGTCAACACCGTCCTGTTGCGGGCCATGAAAAAGGCCCTGTATTCCGAGAAGGACCCGGGGCATTTTTGTCTCGCGTTCGAGCATTACACCCATTTCACCTCTCCCATCCGCCGCTACCCGGACCTGGTCACGCACCGGACGGTCAAGCGTTTCTTCAAAAGCAAATGCACGGCCCGCGAGAGGCAACGGCTCCTGCCCCGCATCGCGGATTTCGCCGAGCAGTCCTCGCGCGCCGAACTGAAGGCCATGGAGGTGGAGCGCGAGATCAACGACCTGAGGCGGGTCCAGTTCATGGCCGACAAGGTCAACGAGGTCTACTCGGGGACCATTACCGGCGTGACGGCGTTCGGGTTCTTCGTCGAACTGGCCGAGGCGTTCGTGGAGGGGCTCGTGCACGTCTCCAGCCTGAGGGACGATTACTACATTTATCTGGAAGCGGAGCACAAGCTGAAAGGACAGCACAAACACAAGACGTACCAGATCGGCGACCCGGTGAAAGTCCGCGTGACTAACGTGGACGTCAAAAAACGCCAGATCGATCTGACTCTGGTCAAGAACAAATGACCCCCATCGCCCCATGCTCCCCCTGCTTCCATACTTTCTCGCGTATGCCGGGGGGATTCTAACCGCCCTCCCCGCATCGAGTCATTTTCTATTTCCCTATTTCCTTCCGCTTTCCTCCGTCGCGGGAGGGGCTTTCGCGTACTGGAAAGTCCCGGACCGCAGGCCTCTGGGCTGGGCGTGGCTCGCTCTCCTTTATTGTTTCGGCTTTCTGGCGCCGGGCTGGCAGGATCTCCGCAAACCCGAAGACCACATTTTGTCGCGCTTGCAGGAGGGGAAATCCGCGGACGTCGTCGCCAGGCTGGAGGATCCGCCCGCGCGTTTCTCCGACCGGACGCAATATGTCGTGGAACTCGTCTCCGTCCAGTACGGGGAAGAAGCCGCGGCGGTCTCCGGACGCGCGAGGATCAACCTGTATGCGCGGGAGGATTCCTTTCGTCCCGGCGATCTCCTGCGGTTTAAAAAGGTCCGCCTGAAGCGCCCGAGGAATTTCCACAACCCCGGCCGTTTCGATTTCGAAGGGTACATGGAATTTCTGGGGATATCCGTCTCCGGTAGCGTGTCCCGGCCGGAAAATGTGGAGCGGATCGGCTCCTTTCCCCTGCCGGGTTTCTCCGCCGCCATCGAAAAGGTCAAGGGAAGGATGCTCCGCGAGATCGACGCCTCGCTGGGCCCGGATGAAAGCGCCCTGCTGAAAGCCATGTTGCTGGGCGAAAAAGAGTCGCTACCGGAAAGCGTCAACGAGGTTTTCATCGTCACCGGGCTCGCCCACCTGATGGCGGTATCGGGCCTGAACTTCGCTTTCGTGGCGGGGGCCGCGTTCCTGGCCGTCTACCCGTTGACGTTCCATGCGCTCTACCTTTGCCGTCCCGGAGCGGCCAGGGCGGGACACGCGCGCAAGATTTCGGCGTTCCTGGTCCTGTTCCCCGTCCTGTTCTACATGGTCCTCGTGGGGGCGAAAGTCTCGGCCCTGCGGGCCGGGATCATGATCGTCATCTATCTTCTGGCGACGCTCATCGGGAGGGAACACGACGTCATGAACGCTCTCCTGGTGGCGGCGCTTCTGCTTTTGTCGTGGAACCCAAGGGCGATCGAAAATATAAGCTTTCAGTTGTCTTTCGTCGCCGTGTTGTCCATCCTGCTCGCCGCGCTCTGTCTCTTGAAAATCCCCGGGGACGCCGTGGACCGAATGGGGAGACGCCATGCAATCCTGCGCTCTTTTAGAAACGGAGCGCTCGTCAGCGTGGCGGCCGGGCTGGGGACCCTGCCTCTGCTGGTCCTGTATTTCAACCGCGTCAGTTGGATCGGTTTTCTCCTGAACATGATCATGGTCCCCGTGGCCTCGCTATTGGTGCCGCTGGCCCTGTTCACCCTGTCCGCCGGACTGCTCTGGGGCGGTTTGATGAAACTGTTGATGCCGGTTTGCTCGCTCCTGCTCAAATCGTTCGTCGTCGTCCTCCCCTTTTTCGCCTCCATCCCCTACGCTTCCGTTTACGTCCCTACCCCGCCGCAATTGTGGTTTGTCCTGTGGTATTTCGTCCTGTTCGGCGCTCCTTACTGGTATTACCAGCGGCAAAAATTCGCGCGTTCCAATCCAGAGGCAAAACCGGGATTATGGAACAAGCCTCTGGCGGCCGGTCTGGCGCTGGCATCCCTCTGGATCGCAATAGGGTTCGTCTGGCCCCGATGGCTCGCGGAACCCTCCGAAACTCTCACGGTCGGCGTTTTGGACGTCGGGCAAGGGGAATCCATCGTCATGGAGTTTCCCAACCGGCAGGTCATGGTGATCGACGGCGGCGGGTTCTATAAGAACGCCTTCGACATCGGGAAATCGATCGTCGCCCCCTTTCTGTGGAGCCAGGGCATCGGCAGGATCGACTACATGGCGGCCACGCATTCGGACAACGACCATGTCAGCGGGTTGGAGTCGCTGGTCAAGTTGTTCCCTGTCGGGCATTATTTTGTCCGGCCGGAGGACGTCCGGGACACGCGACTGCGCAACCTCCGGCTCAAGGCGCGGATCGAGGGAGCCCGGGAAGTCCAGCTGGCCGCCGGAGAGCCTTTCGAGGTCGGGGACGTGAGGATCACCCCCCTGCATCCCGACGAGGAATTCATGGGCCGGGGAAAACGGCCCCCGGGAAAGCGGATCGGCAACGAATTGTCCCTGGTCCTGAGGGTCGATTACCGCAAGTTCAGCATGCTCCTCACCGGCGACATCGGGGAAAAGGCGGAACGTTACCTGGTCGCCCATGGCGCGCCACTGCAAGCCGACGTGTTAAAAGTCCCCCATCACGGAAGCGGCAAATCCAGCTCCCCCGAGTTTGTCCGGGCCGTGGCGCCGCGGACGGCGGTCGTATCCAGCGGCTACCTGAACCGGTTCGGCCACCCCGACCCCGCGGTCGTGGACCGTTATCGAAGGGCCGGGGCGCAAGTGTGGCGCACGGACCTGCAAGGCGCGATCACCGTCCAGACCGACGGCCTGGAATTTCAAATCCGGGGCTTCAAACCCTGAACCCCTTTCATCCATGGGGAAAATCCAACTTGTGGTTTGCGGGGAAATTTGATATATAAACCATTCTCGAATCATTCATTTTCTCCCCAGAGGAAGGCGCCATGGTAACCAAGGAAAAACTCACGCAACACCTGCAAAAGGCCAAACAGAAACTGGCCGAGACCAAGAAGGGCAAGGAATCGAAGTACGATCCGGAGATCAGAAAGCAGAAAAAGAAAGTCAAACGCCTGGCCCGGAAAACCGGCAAAATCGTTTACATGGAGAAAAAGTTGGCGGAAAAACAGACCAAGAAGAAAAAAGGCGGCGAGTGATCGTCCCCGTCAACCGTTGGCTCTGCCTCTAACCGTACTCCCCCAAAATCCGTGTCGGCAAAATTCGATATCCAACACATCGCGGCCCTGGCCCGGCTGAACCTCAACGAATCCGAACGGGAGAAGTTTGCCCGCCAGTTGGACCAGATCGTCGCCTATATCGACCAGTTGAACGAGTTGGACACGTCCGGCGTGGAACCCATGTTCCATGTGCTTCCCCTCCACAACGTCTTCAGGGAAGACGAGGAGAGGAAAGTTTTTCCGGAGTCCGACTATCTGTCCGGCGCGCCCCGGCGGGACAAGGGCCATTACGAAGTCCCGCAAATCCTGGGTTGACCCCATGCTTCCAGACACCATAGCCCAAGCCAGAGACGGCCTCAAAAACGGGAAATACTCCGCCGTCGAGTTGCTGGAGACCCTGCGGAAACGCATCGGCTCCGCGGAGGACAAGGTCAAAGCCTACATCCACCTGACGGACGATCTCGCGCTGGAACAGGCGCAAGCCGCGGACCAAAGGATCGCCGGAGGCGAGGACGCGCCCCTGCTGGGCATCCCGCTGGCGATCAAGGACAACATTTGCGCGCGAGGCGCGCGGACGACCTGCGCGTCGCGCATCCTGGACAACTTCGTCGCCCCGTACGACGCCACCGCGACCCAACGGTTGCTGTCCGCCGGCGCGGTCATCCTGGGGAAAACCAACCTGGACGAATTCGCCATGGGCTCGTCCACCGAGAACTCGCATTACCAGCCGACGCGCAATCCGTGGGACCTGGAACGCGTCCCGGGCGGTTCCAGCGGCGGGTCCGCCGCCGCCGTCTCCGCGGGGATGTGCCTGGGGGCGCTGGGGAGCGACACCGGCGGCTCCATCCGCCAACCCGCCAGCTTCTGCGGGGTGACGGGGCTCAAACCCACTTACGGACGGGTGTCGCGGTTCGGCCTCGTGGCCTTCGCCTCGTCGCTGGACCAGATCGGCCCCATGACCCGGACCGTCGCCGACGCCGCCCTTTTGCTGAACGTCATCGGCGGCAAGGACCCCCTGGACTCCACCTCCGCGGACGTGGCCCTGCCCGATTTCACGAAAGCCCTGGGACGGGACGTCAAAGGGCTCAGGATGGGCATCCCGAAGGAATATTTCACTTCCGGCATTGATCCGGAAATCGAGCGGGCCATGCGGGAAACCATCCGGACGCTGGAAAAGCTGGGGATGAAACAAGTCGAGGTCTCGCTACCGCATACGCAATACGCCGTGGCCACGTACTACATCCTGGCCTGCGCCGAAGCCAGCTCGAACCTCTCGCGGTACGACGGGGTCAAATACGGGTTCCGCGCGGAAAACTCCAAGAACCTCCTGGACATGTACACGAAAACGCGGGAGGAGGGGTTCGGGGAGGAAGTGAAACGCCGGATCATCCTGGGGACCTTCGTGCTGAGTTCCGGCTATTACGACGCCTATTATCTCAAGGGGCAGAAAGTCCGCGCCCTGATCAAGCGGGATTTCGACGAGGCGTTCAAGCTCTGCGACGTCATCGTGGCGCCCAACTCGCCCATCGCCCCGTTCAAGCTGAAGGAGAAGCTGGACGACCCCCTGCAAATGTACCTGTCCGACATCTACACGATATCGATCAACCTGGCGGGCCTGCCCGCCATGGCCGTCCCCTGCGGCTTCACGCAAGGCGGACTGCCCATCGGCGCGCAACTCATCGGACGGCACTTCGACGAGGAGACGGTCCTCAACGTCGGCCACCGCTTCCAGCTCGACACCGACTACCACCTCAAACGGCCGCCGCTGTAACCGTTATTCCCCTGCGCCGGGGCCTTTCGGCCCGTCCCGGCCCACGAGGAAATACAAAGCGATCAGACTGGCCACCGCGATGAAAAATTTCAGGTAAATTTCGCCAAAATCCATTAATCGTATCCTTGAGTTAATCCAGATATTGCATGAACAAGAGGATGGAATCGCTCCCCCTTGCAAAGGGGGCCGGGGGGATTCGCGCTACTCGCCGCGGCGGATTGACCCGGCCCAGATTGCCCTCGACGATCATCGCTCGCCATCCGAGTCAAGCCTGTTGGGGCCAGCGTCACGCTGGCGCGAACTAAAGCTTCAAATCCCCCTAACCCCCTTTGCAAGGGGGGACAAAACAAGGGCGCTTTTAGCGCCTGATATTTTCCCACGTCAAGAGGTCGGCAAGCTCCGTTCCCAAGATTCGAAACGCCTCCATGGGGTACTTGCTCGCGCGATATCCGGGCTAATGACGAAGGCGGACGTCCTCGCTACGGCGCGACAGACAGCGATTCCGCCTCTCTCAATACCTCGCCGCGAAAATAGGAACTGAGAGAACCCGCGGTATTCAGGTCCACTTTACGGCCAATCAATCCCGAAAGCTCCCGCTCGATTCCCGCAAGCCGGATAAAACCCGCGGGGTATCCCGGCTCGAATTCCACAAGGACATCCACGTCGCTATCGGGCCGGAAATCGTCGCGCAAGACCGAACCGAACAACGCCAACCTGCGAATATGGCGTTCCCGGCAAAACCCGGCGATTTTGTCCCCGGGAATATCGATCCGCGCTCGATCCATTTCGGGTTTTCGAAAAGCCTCTTTCGTTAAGCTCAAACGGCAAACCGTTTGCATAAATTACCGCCCCACCGGGCGGTAATAACCCTTGATTTGCTCGAAAAGGCTTTTCAGGACTTGACGCCCCAGCCTTATGTCCGTGACCGCTTTGCCCTGAAGGAGGACCATCACCTTGGCGAGTTCGTCTTCCTTTTCGTCGCGCACGGTTGAAGAGCGCGGCTCGAACGCGAGGAAATCCTTCAGCGGCGCCCGCAGGGCATGGCCGATCCTTTCCAGAGTCCGCACGGAAGGGATCGAAACTCCCCGTTCGATGCGGGAAATGGTCTCCGTCGCCACGTTTATGGATTCGGCCAGTTGGGCTTGCTTGATGTTTCGGCTCTTTCGAATCTCCGCGATTCTCAGGCCAAGGACCTTTTCGATGGATTTTTTCACATCAGACCCCCTTTATCAAGGAGAAGATAGACAAAAAGGGTCTATTAGTGAATGATCTAAAACGCCTACTTAATACTTGATAATTTAGATCATATAATTTAAAATTCTACTTTCCGAATTTTTTTAGAGTCTTCCTTAGTTTATCCAAACGATCTTGCGTGGAGGGCGATGAGATGGCCGAGGACATCGCAACTGGCGGTGGAGAACCCGATTGCCGCGTTCTCATTTTAGATCCTTTGGGAGAAATTCCCTCATCGCTAAAATTTTTCCTCGATTTTGGGGGGTACCAAACGGTTTACGCCGAGGGCCTGGAGGGGGCGCAAGGCGCGTTTGGAACAATGCCCCCCGAAATCGTTTTTTCAGGGGCGCGGTTCTGCTGGAGCGGCGGGATCGACTCGGTGAAAGGCCTCTGGCCGGGGGCATTTTGCGTCTTCGTCTCGGCGGGACAACGTTGCGCGGCCGAATTGGAAACCTTCTATTTGGGAGCGGAGGGTTTCCTCGACCTCCCTATCACTCTCGCCAAACTGGACGCCATTCTCGGCGTGTATTGGGAAAAACGGCGGATTTTTGGGCCCCGGACTGGGGCCATGGCAATCCCGCTCTCAAACCCTTCGAACCGGGGCGGATTCAAGTCGAAAATTTTCGATTTCCTGGCCTGCTTGAAACTTCCGGGGGTTTTCCGCCGCAAGGAGCCAAAATGAACAAAAGGGCATCTCTAAAAGAAGAAAAATTCCCCTCACCCCGCCCGTCGCCCCGCAGGCGCTCCCACAGTGGGGAAAGGGAGAAATAATGTCCGCGGAAGTAAGCGTAACCCCATTGCCAGCCGGTTGCCGGGGTCCTTCGGCCCGTCCCTGCCCACGAGGAAATACAAAGCGATCGGACTGAGCGCCGCGATGAAAAATTTCAGGTAAATTTCGCCGTAATCCATAAATCGTGCCCTTGAGTTAATCCAGATATTGCATGAACAAGAGGATGGAATCGCTCCCCCTTGCAAAGGGGGCCGGGGGGATTCATGTCATGATCGCGAACAAAACTTCAAATCCCCCTATCCCCCTTTGCAAGGGGGGATAAAACAAAAGCGCTTCAAGAGACAGACAAGCCACCACGTTCCCCAATCGCGAACGCGCCGTCATGGGAATCCGTTCAAGCAAATATCCTGGTTACTCCGCGGATTTGTTCAAGCTTTCCCATTTCCCGATCAGCTCCTCGACGAACAGGTCCAGATATTGCGGAGACGCCGCGGAGAGATGCGGCTGTATCAAGACGTTGTCCATCCCCCAGAGCGGCGAGCCCTCCGGAAGCGGCTCGGTTTCGAAAACGTCCAGATAGGCCCCGGCAACCGCGCCGTCTTGCAAGGCCTCGACCAAATCCGCCTCCCTGTATACGTTGCCGCGCCCCACATTATAGACGATGCAATGCGGGGGCAATAAGCCAAAATGCTCGCGGGTGAAGATCCCGGAAGTCCCCGGCCCTCCCGGCAGGACGAAAATCAGATGGTCCGTCGTTTTTAAAATCTCCGGCAACGCCTCGACCGTCGCCACCCGGTCGCCCTCGCCGAAATAGGGCGGCGGCGGACACGGCGTCCGTTTGACCCCAACGATCCGGCGCCCGAAAGGTTTCAGGACCCGCCCGATCTCCCGTCCGATTTTCCCGAACCCCAGGATCGTCGCCTGCTTGCGGTACAGCGAGGACAGCTTTTCGGAAATTTTTATTCTCGCCCATTTGCGCTGGCCCTGCATGTCCGCCGACAACTTGAACGCCTTGCAGAAATAAAGCGCCGCCCCAACCACGCTCTCGGCGATCATGGGGCCCTGAAAACCGCCGAAGGAAATCCGCAGGCGCTCCGACGGTTCCGGCTCGATCCATTCCGTCCCCGCCGAGGGGGTGGCGATCAATCTCAAGTTCGGGGCCGATTCCAGCCACGCCTTCTTGAAATGCCAGACGATCGCGGCGTCGGCCTCCGGGAGACGGTCGAGAAACTCCCTAAGCCGTTTTCATCCTTCGTCAACCGCAGGGCGACATAGGTCTTTTGCTCCTCCTGATTGTAGACGGTGTAGATGGCGTACTCCCTCGCCATGAAGTTCCTGCGCGTCTCCTTGTACCGCTTCGGTTTGCCGCTTATGCCCGTGTGGTTCATTTTCTTTCTCCTTTTCGTTTGGTTGGTCTCTCAAAAGGCCGCTTCCGGGGCGGCCCCCCTTTCGCAAATAGAAGGGGGGCTGACGCGAAAAACAATAGCGAGCAAAGCGAACGACACACCTTTCAGAACGGTTGAACTGCAAGGCGTGACGGAACCGGTTTTGTGAGGGCGCGACTTGCGGAAGTCTTTGCCTGCAAACCAGACTGAGACGCGCGTAAGGAGTCGGAAGGAGGGTTTGCTTTTTTAAGAGCTTTTATGCTGGATCTAATTTCTGGGGAGCAGAAAAATATAAACGATATCGCGCCCTGGGGGGAGCAGACGCTACTTCACGACGTTGGAAAACTGGGAGATAATTTGGGAAGGGAAAAGCTATTTAGGAGGCGTCTGGCGCTATGACTCGATACTCAGGACAACCGACAGCGCGTTGCCGATTCCCGCATTGCCGTATCGGAAAGTTTCCCGACCTGCCGGACAAATCGTTCCTGTGCAACGGATCGCACTTGAAAAGCGTCCGCCGCCGACGTTTTGACCAAACCATTCACCGTTCACAATCACGGCGGGCCGCGTCTTCTTGATCTTGGAACCGATCGTCGATCTAAATTGATGAGCCAGACCTCGCTTCTACGCATGAAAATCTTCGCGATCCAGAGCGGTAAATGCCGTCAGGTCGCTATCCGCCGAATAATCGGGAAGGAGGGTTTTGGCGGCGTCAGCCAATCGTTGCGTTTTATTTGAGATCCTTGCGCGACGTCTATTTTTTAGCTTTCCTCTTTACGGCAAGCGCGGAGCGGACGGGATGAATACGCTCCGGGACCAAACGAACTTCCAGGCGGCACCCCACCGCTACCGCATACTTCCGCAAGGTTGACAGCGAAGGAGAATGCTTGCTGGTGGCAAGAGAAGTCTCGATGCGCGTCACTGCCGGGCGCTGGGCGCCCATGCGCCGCGCTACTTCATCCTGGCTCAATCCGGCCTTCCGCCGGGCGTGGAGCAATTCCCGTAACAAGGCATATTCCTCGCCCAGCGCGTCATAAGCCTCTTCGACGCCGGTTTTTTTCATAACGCGCCGCACAAAAGCGGTATCGTGCGCGACAGGTTTAAACTTAGCCATTTTTCACCTCCTTCATGCGTTGCCGGGCAATCCTCAATTCCCTCTCCGGAGTGGTTTGCGTTTTCTTTATGAAGCTATGCAATACCACCAGGTTCTTGCCCGCCTGGGCGCAATAAAATACCCGGCCGATTCCCTCCGCTCCCCTGGGGCGGAGTTCAAACAAACCGTTTCCTATCGCGCGGGAATGAGGCAAGCGCAAATTCGCCCCAAATTCCTGTAACAACTCCAGCAGGCGCAGGTAATCCGCCAGAATGTCCGCCGGCAAATCGAACACCCGCTCGCGGACACGCTCGGAGTAATAGAGAACCGTCCAATTCATCGCGTCTCACAATGTAACATATTTGTTACATTCGGTCAAATATATTTCGAGAGGTCCTTATATTCCCACCGCCAAGAAACTACGCCATCTTCAAATAATCCCAAACAGTCCTGTTGGCGCCTCGACCTTGTAACCCATATCAGCGTACGCCTTTAACCGGTTGTGGTACATCTTGAGAGTCATGGCACACGATGAATCCACATAGTCATGTATCAGCACATCCTTCTTTCCGTCGGCCGCTCTATGAAGCCTTCCGGCATATTGAACCAGACGCCCCTTGAAAGAGAGCGGCATGGCAATCGCGAGCGTGTCCAATTCCGGCAGGTCGAATCCCTCTCCAATCAACGAAGACGTGGACAATAGACACACTCTGGCGCCGGATCGGCGGGCATTC
>JACRGP010000059.1 GCA_016217765.1 Nitrospinota bacterium
GAGGGTTCTCACCCCCTTGCAAAGGGGGCCGGGGGGATTCCAGCCGGACAAGGAGGCCGCAGGCGACGCGGCAATGACGCTCCGCGATCGCCGGAACGCGATTCCCGCCTCGTCATCGCGAGCGAACACCGTGAGCGTGGCGAGCCAGCCTGGATTGCTTCGGCTCCGCCTCGCGCTGACGCCGAGGCGGAGGGTCCACACCCCCTTGGAAAGGGGGCCGGGGGGATTCCCGCCGGAACGGAGGCCGCAGGCGGCGCGGCGATGACGCTCCGCGATCGTCGGAACGCGATTCCCGCCTCGGCGTCAGCGCGAGGCGGCGTTGGATCCAACGGCACGTTGGCGGCACGCCGGTCAGTTGCTCCGCGCGTCGAACCCTTCCCGGAGATGACTTTTGGAGAGATTGATGATGCCGGTTTTCAGCTCGATCAGGGACAAAACGGTTTTGGTCCTGTTCCGGACGTCGAGTTCCTCCAGAAAAGACTGTTTTTGGCCCAGGTTCAGGTCGAACTGGTAGGCAACCCGGTCGGCGGCCTCGCCCAGGGTTTCGCAACCGTCGAAGTCCAGCCGGTGTTTTTCGCGGAGTTTCTTGGGAAGCCGGGCGCAGTAGTTCCGGTAACGTTCTATCAGGGGGTGGGCGCCCGTCCCGCCGCTCATGGGCCGGTCGTGAATATTCCTCAGGAGTTCCACTTCCGCCCGGCGGTAGCTTTTCCCCCGGAGTTCCGCGACGATCCGGAACCGGCTCAGGCCTCGGAGAAGGATGTTGTACTTGCCGTCTTCCAAGAGAGTGGACCTGTCGATCGTCCCCACGCAACCCACGGACAGTATTTCAGGATTCTCGAAGTAGTGTTCCTCCCAGCCGGGCCTGAGCAGGACCATGCCGATCAGCTTGTTTCCCTTCAAGGCGTCGGCCGTCATCTCGCGGTAGCGCGGCTCGAAAATATGGAGCGGAAGCAAGGTTTTCGGGTAAAAGACCGTGGACGGCAGGGGGAAGATCGATATCGGTCCGGAAACCTTCAATTCTTCGTGGAGATCCATAACGTTCCTGTGAGTTCCATGGGGGATTTTAACATCAATCGCGGTCCCTTGCGCGAAAGAATTTGGAATCCACGGCGGAAGGACCGGGGGCGGCTGGATAAAAACCCTTTGGGCGCCGGACTGCATCCTTAATTCCGAGGAGAAAAACATTTTGACGGTTTCATTGACAATTTTTAATTAATTTTTTACCCTGCATTGCGTGGAATCCGCCCTGCAAGACATTTATTCGAATTTTAAGGACTCTCTGGTCCAGTCGGGTCTGTTTTCTCCAGCCCAAAACGGAGCGGGCGCCAATACCTGGCGGATCTCCCCCGAGCCGTTTTATCTTTCCGAGGAGGAAGTCCGGTTTTTTTCCGATCTTGGGTCCCGCCTGTTGAAGTTTTACGAGGCGCTCAACCGGATGTATCTGGACAGCGCCAAGGGCAGGGCTCCGGGATGGATCGCGGAATATCTGGACATCGGCAAGCCTTCGGACCTGGTCGATTACGCGCGGATGAACCGGTTCAAGGGCCAGTTGCCGGGGATCCTCCGGCCCGACGCGATCGTTACCGAAAGCGGATATGCCATCACCGAGCTCGACTCGGTCCCTGGCGGGTTCGGCCTGCTGGCCTGTTTGCAGGACCTGTACCGGGCGCCGGGACGGAAAATCGTCGGCGCGGACGAGGGCGGCGTCGTGGAGCTGTTCCGGCGGATGATGTCCGCCGGGCAAGCGCCCGGAGGCGACGCGGCGATGACGCTTCGCGATCGCCGAAATGCGGTCCCCGCCTCGGCGTCAGCCGGAGGCGGCATTGGATCCAACGGCACGTTGGCTTGCCCGGCCAACGGCACGTTGGGCTCGGCGAGCGCCATCGTGGTTTCCGACGAGTCCGCGGATTATTTGTCCGAGATGAAGTATCTTCAATCCGTTCTCCGGGAGCGCGGTTTCCCGCTTTTCGTGGCGCATCCCCGCGACCTGCTCTTCCGGGAAGAGGGGATTTACTTGCGGGACGGCGGCGGAGAGACGCGGATCGACGCGATCTACCGGTTCCTCGAGCTGTTCGACCTCAAGAACATCCCCAAAGCCGAATTGTTGATGTATGGCAACAAGAAGGGCACGGTCCGGGTCACCCCGCCGTTCAAGCATTACTTGGAGGAGAAACTCGGTCTCGCTTTGTTGCATCACCCTGCCCTGGCGGCCCTTTGGGAAAAAGCCCTGGGACCTGAAACTTTTGCGGTCTTGTCACATCTAATTCCCAAAACCTGGGTCCTGGACAACCGGGAGTTGCCGCCCTATGGCGTGATCCCCGGCTTGACCGTAGGGAACAAGGGCATTTCGGATTGGCGGGAGTTGTACCCGCTGACGCAAAAGGAGCGGGAGTTCGCCATAAAAACGTCCGGGTTTTCGCCGCGGGCATGGGGTAGCCGGGGGGTGACCATCGGTCACGACGTGTCGTCCGAGGACTGGCGCCGGACGCTTGAGGAAAGCTTGAGGAGTTTCGACACGAGCCCCTGCATTCTGCAGACGTTTCGCAAGGGCAGGCGGGTGAAGGTTTCTTATTACCGTCCGCAAACGCGCCAACTCGTGGAGATGGAAAGCCGGGCGCGTCTGACGCCCTATTATTTTGTCGTGGAGGGGAGGGCCCGGCTTGGCGGGATCATGGCCACCTTGTGCCCGCGCGATAAAAAGAAGATCCACGGCATGGCCGACGCCATAATCGTCCCATGCGCCTGTAAGAACGTCTGACAAAATGCGCCGATAGGCTCGGCACGCAAACCATCCCCTCCCTGGAAGGGAGGGGGC
>JACRGP010000065.1 GCA_016217765.1 Nitrospinota bacterium
CCGGGAAGGCCATCTCGGCTTGTTCCTCGCCTCGTCGTCGGCGTTCTATACCTACCTCAAATACGCCAAGACCCGCTCCGTTTGAAACCGGCGGCGCGGTCCGGCGCGTGGATTGCTTCGGCGGAGCCTCGCAATGACAGGTGGAATCCCCCCGGCCCCCTTTGCAAGGGGGAGCAATGCGGGAGGCGGCCCCCTTTGCAAGGGGGAGAAAAGGCAAGGCGATTTGTTGCTGGTTATTCGGTCCTCGATCACGGAAATTCGACCGGCGTGTGGACCCGGATATTGCGCGAGCAAAAGGAATTACCCCCCTGCAAAGGGGGGCCTCTCTCTACGCCCCCTTCCCAAGGGGGCCGGGGGGATTCCACCTGTCATTGCGAGGCTCCGCCGAAGCAATCCACGCGCCGGACCACGCCGCCGGTTTCAAACGGAGCGGGTCTTGGCGTATTTGAGGTAGGTATAGAACGCCGACGACGCGGCGAGGAACAAGCCGAGATGGCCTTCCCGGAAACCCTGTTGCAGGACAAAGGACTTCAAGAAGGCCAGCGGCGGCCGGAAACACAAGTCCGCCCAGTTGGCCACCCTTCCCTTCTTCAACTGTTCCTGAGCGTACAGCGTCGAGTAGCGGTTCTGCCGGGTAATGTAATCGTCCATCCCCTGGTAGGAAAAGTGCAGTAGGGGGTGTTGCAGGAAACCCATGTTGCCGTCCGGGTAAAGTTTCTCGTGGACCAGCGGCTCGGTGAACGACACGCGGGTTTTATCGTAAAACCGCGCGATCCGGTCGGGGTACCATCCCGCATGACGGACCCAGCGATCGCCAAAAAAATTTTTCCTGGGAATGGCGTACACGGGCCGGCTGGGGCCTTTGTTCAATTCGTTCCGGATTTCCTCCGCGCAGGCCGGGCTGACCGCCTCGTCGGCGTCCACGTTCAACACCCAGCGGTGGCTGGCCCGCTCGGCGCACAGGTTCTTCTGCCTGCCGTATCCGTTCCAATTTTCCTGGTAAACCCGGTCGGTGTAGCGGCGGCACAGTTCCGCGGTCCGGTCGTCGCTGTGCGAATCCAACACGACAATTTCGTCGGCCCAGCGCAAGCTTTCCAAACACCTTTCGATGTTTTGCTCCTCGTTGCGCGTGATAATGGTTACGGAAATTTTTTCCACTTGCCTCCCGGACGGATGATATTGAGCTTAAAAATATCCCTGCCCCCGTTTTATGTCAAGCCAACGCAAAAAGCGCTTTTGTTTTATCCCCCCTTGCAAAATCCCCCCCTCCCCCCTTTGCCAAAGGGGGGCGAGGGGGGATTTGAAATCCCTGTTCGCATTGAAAGCGCGAATCCCCCCGCCCCTCCCCTTTACAAGGGGGAGCAATTCCATTCCTTTCCTCATGCAATATCCGGTGCGCTTTTTTCAATTCCGCGGGACGGTCCCTAGAGGATTTTAAGACCCAAATCGCCTCCAAGTGATTAATTTTACTGCATTTCTGCTAAAATATGTTAAGATGATTGGCAAAAATAGGGATGCAAGCGCCGGTTTTCATTCGTAAAACTCTCGAAACGGGTGCGGGGCGCCTTAAACGCTTTGCCGGATACTCCCAGGGACCGATTAAATGATTGAAAAACTTAACCATAGTTTATCGGATGCCGTCTCGGCCTTGAAAGAATGGCTGTCTGCCGTTTTGGAAGGGGCCAATTCCAGTTCGGGCGGCGAGTTGAATTTATACAATTTCATCGAGGGCGCCCGATTGCCCTTGCTCGTCATTCTGATTCTCTTGATCGCGGTCCTCGTTCTATACAAAGTCCGGGCTTATCAAACAAGAAAGAAACGCCAACAAGAACTGGAAGAAAACCTGGAGGATGTTTTCGACGAGGAAGAATCCGGCGAAGCCGACGAACAACCGCTGGTGATTCCCGCCACGGGCCTGGCCCCATCCGCAAAAAGCCCGTCCGAGGAAGAAGACGAATGGGCGGGGCTTGCCGCCGATGCGGACGAGGACCAGCCGTTACTCCCATCCTCGGACTCCCAGGGCAATCTGCTGGAGGAAATCCAGCGCGAGGAGAAGCTCTACAACGAGCTTCTCTATGGCGAGGGGCAATTGGAGAACAATGTCCCCGCGGCCGTCCCCGCCGAGGCAATCCAGCCGGAACAGACTTTGGAGGAGTTCGAGCAGTCCTTCAAGGAACTTGGGGAGCCTGTTACGCCGGGCGCCGTCGAAGACTCCGACCGCGAGAGCGCCACGCTGTTGGAAAGGATCGAAAAAGAGTTCGCGGAGCTGGGAAAAGAAATAAACCAGATGGAAGCGTGGCAGGACAAAAGCCGCGCGACGGAACAACTGAAACCCGGGGAAACGCCGCCCATTCCGCCGGAACAACGGGAAGAGAAGGCCGACTATAGTTTCCTCTACGAACTGCCTTGGGAAACGGAGGAAAGCACCGGAGCGGCGGACGGTCAGCCCAAGGCCGAAGGCCCAACGGCGGCTCCCCCAACCCCGCTCGAAAAACTTCCAGAGCCCGCTCCCCCCGTCCGCCTGGAGGAAACCCGGCCCGTCGAAAAAACGCGGGCTCCCAAACCGCCGTCAACGGGACCGGTCAAACCGGCCCGCTCCCAGCCGGAGATTTCCCCTCCCGTTGCCAGGCCCGCCGTAAACGGCCGGGCGTCGCGGGACAAATCCGACGAGATGATCGATCGACTGAGGACATTCCAGGGGGACTTGGAACGGCGATTTAAAACCCTCGAACTCGAATGGCCGGAAAAATCCGCTTCGGCGTTCGACAGGCCCATTCCGAAGAGACAAGAATTTTTACCTGGCGAGGAAGAGGAACAAATCGACAAACCTGCCGTAAGCGACGAGAGACTGCTGGAACTGCTGGAGTCGTTCATCTTTACGGCCAAACAAAGGAAGCGTTTGTAAACGCGCCGGGACCGGACAAAACAGCGATGGCTTCGCCAAAAAACATCATAGCGGTCGGCGGCGGCAAAGGCGGTATCGGCAAAAGCGTGGTCTGCGCCAACCTCGCGGTGGGCCTGGCGGTGAGCGGCCATAACGTGGTCCTGGTCGATACCGATTACGGCGCCTCCAACCTGCACGCCCTGCTGGGGATCAGCAATCCCAAATACGGTTTCCAGGACCTCCTGGCGCAAAAGGACTCGAACCCGTCCTCGCTCCTCCTCGACACGGGGATCGACAATCTCAAGTTTCTAAGCGGCGCGGGCGACATCGCGGGTAGCGCCGACATCGGCCCGTCGCACGTCAAGAAAATCATTTCCATCATCAAAAACCTGAACGTCGACACCGCGATCATGGACCTTGGACCGGGGATCAGTTTCAAGGTGGTCGACTACTTCAACGTCGGCAATCAAAACGTAACGATCGCGCTTCCCGAAATGCCCTCGGTCATGAACGCTTTCAGCTTCCTCAAGGCCGCCCTGTTCAGGAGACTCCACGCGGCTTTCCAAAACCGGCCCGATATTTTGAGTCTGCTGGACCAATCGACGAACTTCGAGGTCGATAACGAGGTCCACTCGATCGACCAGTTCCGGGAGAAACTGGCCGAGAAAGCTCCGGAGGAAATCGAAACGGCGAACGCCATCGTCGAGGCCTTCAAGCCCGGACTCATCGTCAACCGGGTGCGAAGAAAGAAGGACATCCTCCTGGGCGAAAACCTCATCAAGCTGGCCAGGAAATATCTCGACATCGAACTCAAATACCTGGGATACATCGTCGAGAGCGACCGGGTCCGCGAGTCGGTCGAGGAAATGGTCCCGTTCCTCATCAAGGACCCGCAAAGCAAACCGTCCGAAAACCTTCAACAAATCATCGGGGCGCTGACCCAATCCGACCTCCACCTGGTCAAAAAGGACGGCATGATTTTCGTCTCCAAGCAAGTCCGTCTTTCCTCCAGTTGGAACATCTGATTTTTTCGATCCCTGTTCTTTTGACGGGCTCCAACCGGATACGCCCGCAATAACTTGACGGACACCTTGGACCGGACCGGAAATTCAAAGCGCTATCTGCTGAACGTCGGCTCGACCAACGCCCTACCGGTCATCAGCCTACTGGCCACGCTCGTCACCACCCCCATCCTTCTCCGGTCGCTGGGGAAAAACGATTTTGGCATCTGGGTCCTTCTGCAATCGTTCCTCTACTGGCTGGAATTGGCCAAGTTCGGTTTTAACACCACTCTGGTCCGCGACTTGGCGGCCATCCGCGACTTCCCCGAAAAACGCGACCGGGTCCAGGCCATGGTCAGTTCCACTTTCTGGTCGAGCCTCGCGGTGTCCTTCCTCCTGCTCGTTTTGACGTTCGCGTTTGTCCCCTTGTTCAAAATCCTGTTTCAAATTGGCCCGGAGAAAATGTCTTCCACGATCGGCGCCTTTTACCTGGTCTTTTTCGTTTTCGTCTTCAACTATCTGC
>JACRGP010000066.1 GCA_016217765.1 Nitrospinota bacterium
AGTCTCGTTGCCGTTGACCCCGTCTTCCAGTACGTCCTTGTACATCAAGTCCCAGATGCCGTCCTCGTTCACGTCGATGGCGTAAAAGAGCGGTCTGGCGGAAACGATGTAGAAATAACGGTCGTGGCTGTAATTGACGAAGAATACCTTGCAGTTCGGGAAACCGTTCGCGGCTTCCTGGACCGTTTGCGTGGAGACGAAGGACTTCTCGATCATCCGGACGGTGAAGAACTCCGCCTTGCCATTGCGGTCAAGGTCGTATGCGGCATACAACATGCCGTTGGGGAGAATGTTCCAGTCCGCCAAGGTTTCGATGGCGGGTTCCTCGGCAAGATACGGAAGGCTCCATGCAGTCGGCGGGGCAAGAATAAAGTAGGCTCCCAGCGCTAAAAGTTGGACCGCGCGTTTCATTTTGAACACCCCCTTGAAAAGTGGACTCGGCGATTTGGCCTGGGTCCGGTTTTGCTACCTTTTCATCCGGCCTTGCGGAAGCCTGGGAGCGGTTCAACCTCGATGTTACCGGGTTGCCTTGATTGTCCTGTGGTCTCCGGTCAAGCCGGATGTTCTAGTTCGTCCTCTTTTTTCCTTTCCATCTTGTTCTCCTTCCTTGTACTTCTTATCGGCAGTTTTAAATTTATCTTTATTTATTCGTACTGTGCATGTAAGGACCGATAAGTTTTTTTGCGTTTCAACTATAGAAATGCATATCCCGTGCCAAGAATTCAATGCGCGCTTGCGGCGAAAACTGGCCGGTTTGCCGCGGTTTGAACGTTCACATGGAAACGTCTTTTTAGGGCGACGCAACGAAAAATTAACGACTTAAACGGAATTCCGTTGAAATAACGGATATGGATGTCCTGAATTAGGGTCGGCGGTTGCGGAAACAATCTCCTCGAATTGGGTCAATATTGGGTCATTTATGTCAATAAAAATAGACATGGGGTTAATTTCGGTCAGGCGGGCGGGATTTCCACGAGCCTCCGGTGCATGGGATAATACAGGGCCTTTTTGATGGGCTGAGTCTCGCCGCCGGTCTTGATCAGTTCCTCGTATTGTTGCAGTTGCGGGCGGTAACGCTCGATCTCTTCCCTGAAAAAACCTTCCAGGTCGGTCCCTTGGTGTTCTCCCGTCTTGTAATCGACGATCCAGCGTATGCCGTTCTCGTCCACGAAAGTGCGGTCGACGGCGCGGTCCAGGTAACGGTTCTCCCGCAGGAGGGTGAGGGGACATTCCGACCGGGCGTCGCGGTGGCTGGCGAGAATCCAGCGTCCGACGGGGTCCTGTAAAATGTTTTTCAGGGCCTTTTGGGCTTGCCGGACGACGTCCGGGCCGGGGGACAATCCTTCCCCTCGCAAGGCCGATTGCAGGAAAGGGGCCATCGCGTCGATTCGCTCCGCCGTCCAGGATTCCGTTCCCTGGTCGGCCATTTGCTTGAAACAGCGGTGCAGTACGTTTCCCAGGCAACGGGCCCGGTTGCCCGCCCATTCGAACGCGGGCTTCTCTTCGTTTTCGCCCGCCAGCTCGACGGCGGCTCCCGTCTCGATGCCGGGGCCGCGCGCCGGAGGTTCGAAGGACGCGGGCAAACGCCGAATCCGGTTTCCCGCCGGAAGGGGTTCCGGTTCCGGACGCGCTTTTTCTTTCTCGCCCTTTTGCAACCGTTCCCATTCCGGCCCCACATACGGCCAGAGTTTGGCCAGAAGCGCGTTCGCGCGCGGAGCGGCGGAACCGTCTTTCTCGGGGGCGTGGCCGAAGAGGTGGAGCTGTTTCCTCGCGCGCGTCGCCGAGACGTACAGCAGGCGTAGCGTCTCGAACTCCTCTTTCTTCCGGTCGAGATGGGTCAGGAAGTTGTAAACCTCCGATTCCTGACCGCCGGTCTCCTGTATGGGGGCGAGGAGCAGGTTGGCGCCGTGGGGCATCCAGTAGATCAGGCGCTTGTGTTCGTTTTTCCCGCCCTTGCCCAATCCCGGTATGATGACAAAATCGAATTCCAGGCCCTTGGCCTTGTGCATGGTCAGGATGTGGACCGCGTCCTCCGACTCGACGGAGGGGCTGGCGTACAAGTCTTCGAGGAGCCGGTCGAACCGCTGAAGACTTTCCAGGTCTCCTTCATCGAGAGTTTTGGAAACCTTCTCGAAAAAAACGTCCGCGTCCTTGAGCGCGCTTTCCTCCACGCAGGCGGGTCCGCCGAGGGCGGTCCAGCAACCCTCCAGCAGGTCGCGGAGGTTGGCGTAGGGCAGGGCGTTCAGCGTTTCCGTCATGACCGAAACGAATCGGGCCAGACGCCTCGATCCGTCCTCGCTGAGGCGCCTCGTCCGCTCCGGGTCGTTGATAAAAGTCCATACCGGAGAAGTCGTGTCGTTGGCGCACAGCCGATGCAGGTCTGTCAGGGAGAGGCCGCACCAGGGGGCGCGCAGGATTGACAGCCAGGATACGCGGTCGATGGGCGACAGCAGGGCCCGCAACAAGGCGAGCAAGTCCAGGATATAAGGGCGCGACGTCAATGGGTCGATGTCCTCGGCCTTGAACTTGACGGAACGGTTGCGGAATTGCCGGACGATTTCCGGCAGATGGCTCCTGGCCCGCGCCAGGATGGCGATGGAGCTTCCGGGATGGTCTCTCCGGACCGCGGCGATCAGATCGACGATCCGGTTGGCTTCATCGACTCCTTGCGGATCGCTTGCCGGATGCAGGCAAACGCCGGGGTATGCTTCCTCGGGGAGGAACGCCGCCGATTCGGCAAAATCGATCGAACCCAGGTCGGCGTTGTCGTTTTTAGGGAAGATGCTCGAAAAGCAGGCGTTGACCCAGTCCACGATTTTTTTTTGCGAGCGGAAATTGGTCTTTAGTTTTAGAGGCTCCAGCCGGATGCCGCCGATCCCGGAGTCGCGCGCGTCCAGAAACAGCCCCACTTCCGCGTCGCGGAACCGGTAAATGGACTGCATGGGGTCGCCGACGATGAACAGGGACCGGCCGTCTCCGGCGTTCCA
>JACRGP010000012.1 GCA_016217765.1 Nitrospinota bacterium
AAGTAGCTATACATCACGGGGAATTTGAGGGCGGTGAATTCCCTTCCCCCTTGCAGGGAGACCTTTGCATAAGCCCGGTTTTCCCTTCTCCCCTGGTGGGAGAAGGCGAGGATGAGGGGGAACAATATCCGTTTGATTTTTCCCCTCACCCTGTCCCTCTCCCGCAGGGGGAGAGGGCAAGAAGGCCCGTGAGCTTGAAAACGGCAATGGGTTGTCCGCGATTTTCCCAGCGGGTAAAAAAAGAAAAATCGGGCACAAAAAATAGTTACGCACAGCTCTCCCTTGCAGGGGGAAGGCCAGGATGGGGGTGCGAGTCCAGCGCGTTTACCCCCACCCAACCTCCCCAGCGTGACGCTGGACTCAACGGGCTTGGTTCCGATGGCGAACAAGCGTCATTGAGGGCAATTCGAGTCTTGGCCATCCCGTTCCGGGGCGTTCCCCGGAAGGGGGAGGGGATTTGCGGATTTCATTTTGCCGGCCGGTCAGCGTTTTTGCAAATTTTTGAACTGGTAGTAACGGAAACCTCCCGCCATCGCCATAACGCTCGTCACCAGGAAAATCGCCAGCCCGCCCGCCGCGACGCAGGCCAGGGAAAGCGGGACGTTCTCCAACAACCAACTGACGATTTCATGAAGCCCATACCAGGACTCGGGTTTTTGAAGCCAGGCCTGGAGGGCCGAGCCTTCGAAAAAGTAGTCGAACAAGGCCAGTAGGGGCAGTTGGGACCAAACCCCGTCCCTCAGCCAGAGAACGGCCTGATAGACCGTCACCCCGATGCCGGAAAGAAAAACCAGGCCAGACAGGAACAAAGCCGTCGCGCTCATCCCGCCGAAGATAAAATCCAGCGCCGAGAGTTTCCCGTAAAAGCTCCGCGCTTCCTCCAGGGTTTTGGCGAACGCTTTTTTAACGAGGATTTCGAAAGTCTGTTTCATACCCAAAAGATAGTTTCCGGCGTTGTCGAGAAAAGCGAGGATTTGTTCGGCCCTTTGGGCCCCCGTATTTTCAAAATCCGTGTTTTTGCTTACCGTCATGATCTTTTCCCCCTCCTTTGAAGGTTCCATTCCACGGAACGGTTAAATGTGAACGTCCTCTTCATCTTCATTGTATCAATTCTGAACTGGACATGGGATTCTCCTGATGGAGAAAACTCCAGACGCCTACGACGGGTTTTCAACCCGAAAGAGCCGGACCCAAGGACAGACGCGCGCGGCGGCCGGGCGTAGCGTCACGGCATATCGCCGAACACCTTCATTTTCATGGCGCGGGTGGAACCGTTGGGATACGTGATCTTGCCGTCCACCAGCATGTTATGAAGAAACTTGCCCTCCTGGACCGTCCCGTCTTGGAACCGTTTGGTCCCGTTGACCAGCATGTTGTTCTTGAACCAGCCTTCGAAGACGTCGCCGTTGGGGAAAACGGTTTTCCCCTTGATCAGTTCGCCGTTCCAAAAGCGGCCTTCCATGCTTCCGGCGCTGTCCTTGAGGACCAACTTTCCCTCTCCGCCGACGCAATCGCCTTCGACGCAAACGTATTCCGCCCGCGCCTCGCCGCATAGCAGGACAACGGCGGCGATCAATTGAACAAGGGTTAGCGCCATGATTGGTCTCATCCGGTTCTCCATGTTGGGTATGAAGACATCATAATCGAGTTCGTCCGGCGAGACAAATGTTAAAAGCCGGGGTCATCCCGCGTCACGCTGGGATTGCCAATCGGTCGCGCCTCTGCTATTTTAGGTTCAAAAAAAGCCCAAACGGAAGGAAACGTATGCTACTGGCAATCGACGTCGGCAACTCGAACAACGTGATCGGTCTGTTTCTCGACGATAAACTCTTGACCCACTGGCGTATCCGCACCGAGTGGAACCGGACGGCGGACGAGTACTGGGTCCTGATCAAGGAGTTCATCATGTTGAACAAGGCCGACGCCGAGACGATCGACGCCATCGTGATTTCCTGCGTGGTCCCTCCCTTGATTCCCATTCTGGAGGAGATGTCGCGCAAGTATTTTTCCTGCGTCCCGCTGATCGTGGGGCCGGGGATCAAGACCGGCCTTCCCATCCTGTACCGCAACCCGGCGGAGGTGGGGGCAGACCGCATCGTCAACGCCGTGGCGGGTTTCGAGAAATACGGGGGTCCCTTGATCATCGTCGATTTCGGCACGGCCACCACCTTCGACGCCGTATCCAAAAAAGGCGAGTACCTGGGCGGGGCGATTTTCCCTGGCGTCCAGATTTCCCTCGAGGCGTTGTTCAGAAACACGGCGAAGCTTCCCAGGGTGGATTTGACCGCGCCGGGGCAGGCGATAGGCAAGTCCACGGTGGAGAGCATCCAGTCCGGAGCGGTTTACGGGTTTGTGGGGATGATCGATTCGATGGTCGCGCGGTTCCGCGACGAGTTGGGGCAGAAGGCCCGCGCCATCGCCACGGGGGGTAACGGCCAGTTGATCGCTTCCAAGACGGAAACCATCGAGATCTTCGACCCGTTCCTGACCCTCGAGGGGTTGCGTATTTTATACGAAAAAAACCGGCCGTCCGCTCATGGGAAAAAACCCGACACGGCGGCTTGATCGTCCGCGCGCCGGAACGTGTTTTGCCGGCGGACGTTCCGTCCTTCCGGGAAGGACCGTTTCCCTGGAGTCGAGAGAAAAACAACGCCGGCTTTCCTTCCTGGGGGAGAGAGTTTCAACTCAGGAATGGGAGGAGGCCTGAGTAAGAAATTCGGGAAAGCCGGCGCTTGGGAGAAGGGCCGGGTTATTTCCTCGTTTTCGGCGCGTCTTTCTTGATGAACAGCCGCGTCATCCGATAGTCTTCGTCGATGTCCGAGGTTTTATATCCTTTGGACGAGGCCCACCTTTTAAAGTCGTCCGTAAAATTCTTTTTCTTGTCCAGGATGATTTCGAGGATGCCGTTCCTGTCGATGTCCCGGCACGCTTTGCTCGCCAGGTCCATGGCGTTGAAGAAGGAAAGACCGCGGATGTCCAATGTCTTGAAAAATGTCATGATGCGAAATACCTCCGTTGCGGGATTGAAATGGCAAGGGAAACGATCCAAATATTTCCGCTCATTTTAAAGAGCGAAGATTAAATGGAAGTTAATGGTTTATTAAATTATTTTAATTTTTCAGGTTATTTATGTGTATGTTCGGGCAACATAAATGGCTTGAAAAACGCTTTTGGTCTTTGCGGGAAAACATAGTAACTAATTGTTTTTATTGGTTTTGATTTTTGTTTGTTTTTCGCCGGGGTTTAAATATTTGAGAACGCCCGGGTTCCCTTGTAAAATTAGGATGTTTCCCGGAAATTACGCGCCGTCGCCGCGGCGATCGCCGGAAAAAGGTTCCCGCCCCGGCGTCAGCGCGAGGCGGCGTTGGATCCAAACGGCACGTTGGCCGGGCAAGCGTTTTTCAGGAGGATTGCGATCATGGAGTTTAATTTCGCCGACTTTGAGAAAGAGTTTAACGAGAGGTATAAAAAATACAAAAAACCGCCCGAGGCGCTTGTGAAGAAATGGGAGGAGAACAGCAAAAAGTTCCGGGACGACCTGCTGGACGCGGAGTTTATCAAGGAAGTGGCCGCGACCGAAATCGACGAGATGGAGTACAAATTGTTGCACACGGCCCTTTTGTCCATCATCCCCGATTTGCAGACGCAGATCGATTTGTTGCGGGAACGGATCGAGAAGCTCGAGTCTCAAAAAGGCGACAGGCCGCTCGAGTAGCGCGCGGCATCTGCGGTTCCTGACGACATTCGTTCGTCAAGTTTTAGAGGAATGAGCCATGGGAATCATTCGCGGCGGAGGAGCCGAATACGAAAAAGCGGCGCCCTCCCTTGAGGAGAAGACGGAAAGACTGGAGGGGGCCGTCCGGGAGGGGTTGAAGAAAGATCCCGCGGTCCTCGACCTGCGCGGCAGGTTCATCGCTACGGACGAGGCGTCCATTCTTTCCCGTTTGGAACTGATGCGGCCGGTAAGGTCCCTGGACCTCGGCGATAATCGGATCGGGAACGAGGCCCTGAAAATTTTGTTCGAATCTCCCGTGTTGGAACGCTTGGAGGAGCTTCGCCTCGGCGTCAATTTCATCACGGACGATGGCGCGCTCCGCCTGGCGCAATCCGCCTCCCTCAGGGTGAAAAGCCTCCGGGTCCTGTCCCTGAACGACAACCGTCTTTCGGACGCTTCCATAAGCCATCTCGCGAAGTCGCCCAACTTCGGTTGTCTGGAAGCCCTTTCGCTGGGTTGGAACCAGGTCGGCAACGGCTCCGCCAAGGCCCTTGGCGAGAGCGAGGTCCTGTCCCGTCTCAAAAGACTGGACCTGGAGCGAAGCTACATCGACGACGCGGGCCTCCAGGAGTTGTTGAAAGCGAGGTTCGCGCCCCTGCTGGAGGAGTTGGACCTCTCGTCGAATAAATTGAGCGACGCGGGCGCGAAAAGCCTGGCCGAGGCCCGGAACCTGGGCCAATTGCGGGTATTGCGCTTGACGGCCAACGCCATCGGCGACGAGGGCGCGAAGGCGCTGGCCCAGGCGGCGTCCCTTGCGGGGCTCGGCGAGCTGTATATCGGGCGCAATTATTTTACCGGCGAGGGGGCCGAGGCTTTGCGCCAGTCCAAATCCCTTTCCAACCTGCGAAAGCTTGTCCTGTACGAGGGCGCTGAAAACACGCCCGGCCGCGTCAATTATTCCAATCCGGACCTGATCCGGCCCAATCACTCATGAGCTTGACCCCCTTGAGCGCGCCGAGGCGGACCGGTTTTTGCCGAGTAATCCGGATCGCGCAAAAACTCGTTCTCCTGCTGGTCCTGGTCGCGGCTTGCGGATGCGCCCGGCAGTTCAAGGTGACGGTGAACCCCGAGTTGTATGTCAATCCTTCCCATGTCGGTTCGGGCAAGAGCGTGGGGGTGAAAGTCGTGGACCTGCGGCCGGACAAAACTATCGGTTCCAGCGCCCGGCTGGTCAACCTCAGCAAGTTCGAAATCCGCTCCGACGCCAACGTCGCCGAAGCCATTCACGAGAAGGTCAGGGACGGGTTGCGGGAGTTGCAGTTCCGGCCCAAGTCTTTCCCGGAGGAAAGGGCGCGCGCGATGAAAGTCGAGATCCTCCGGATGAAGGAATCGTTTTCCCAGAGGATGTCCCGGATCGACGAGCGGATGCAGGTGGTCCTGAGGGTTTCCTGCCGGGGTCTGGAGGGGAAATACGTCCGCGTCTACAAGGCCGCCAAGGATGAGAGCCACCGGGTCCTCGCGGGCAGGTTCCCGAACGAGAAATTGATCAATCTGACCCTTTCGCTGGCCATGCAGAATATTTTCGAGGACGACAAGTTGATTGCGTGCCTGTCGCGATAACGGTTTTCCGGGGGGCGGGACCGCTTGCGGAGCAGAAAGTATATCTGAAGGGCGCGGGGACTGGCAGGGCGCTGAAAAACTGTTTTATCGTCTTTTGCCGTCATTCCCGTGAAAACGGGAATCCAGTATTTCCCAGGGGTTTTCTGGATGCCCGCTTTCGCGGGCACGACGATTTTGGGGCCAAAAGGGCCTTTTCAGCATTCTGCGAGACGCAAGGGCGTTGTCTTATTCGTTTTTCCTCATGGCGTTCAGGTATTTTTTCAGTTCCTCGGGGGAATACCGTTCTTCCAGCGCCTTGCGCGTGCCTTCGGGCAGTTCGTCGAGAGGATCTTTGGGCCGCGCCTCGTCTGTTTTAGTCGATTTGGGTTTTGAAGGTTTGGCGGGTTGTTTGTCTTTTGGATCCTTGGCCATAAAAAAGGTTCTCTTGGAGAGACGTTCGAGCTTTTATAAAACGAAGCGTATCACATTTCGAGCGAATTCGAGAAAATTCTTCCGGGTTCCAAGGGGCGATTTTTCAGGGGAATTGACGGTTTTCGCGTTTCTTGTTAAATTTCAAACGCGTCCGTCATGATTCGTTATCTTGCGGGATATTTCCGGTTCCGCCATGCATTTGAAAAGTAAAAAGAGCGCCAGTTCCATTACCGAGAGACCCACCATTCTTGTCGTCGACGATTCGCAGGTCGTTGTCCGCCTGATCCGGGAAACCTTGAAGCGGGATTTCGATGTCCTTGCGGCCGGCAACGGCCTTGAGGCCGTGCAAGCGTTTCAGGAGAAAAAGCCGGACATGGTCCTCCTGGACGTGGAGATGCCGGTGATGGACGGTTACGAAGCCTGCCGGCGTATCAAGGGGATGCGCGGCGCCGCCTTCACGCCCATCATTTTCATAACCGGCAAGAGCGACCTGAAAAGCATCAAGGAGGGGCTCGACAGCGGCGCGGAGGATTATTTGACCAAGCCGTTTCAGCCGGAGGAGTTGCTGGCGCGGGTCAACGCCAGCCTGCGCACCCGGCGCCTCTACAACCAGCTGGCGGAGGCCAACGCGCGGATCGAGCGGGAGCGGGACATCATCGCCAACATCCAAAGGAGCCTGCTGAGTCAGAGCCCGCCGGACATTCCCGGGTTCCGGTTTTTCTCGGATTACCAGCCGTCCTCCAAGGCGGGCGGCGACTATTACGATTTCATCCGGATAGACGACGAGCGTCTCGGCGCGCTGGTGGCCGACGTCTCGGGCCACGGCACCCCGGCCGCCGTCATCATGGCGATGATGCGGATCGTGTTGAGGTCTCACCTGTCGAAGGTCCAATCCCCGCGGGAGGTTTTGGAACGGTTGAACGCCATCCTGTGCGAAAACGTGAAGACCGGGGATTTCATCACCGCCTTTTACGGCGTCATCCATCTCCCGACCCGCCGGATGACTTATGCCTCGGCGGGCCATCATCCCTGCTATCTTTTCGACTGCAATACGGGGGAGGTCCTGGATTTATGGGTGGACAAGGGGTTCCCGCTCATGATCCGCCCGGAGAATCCGATCGGCGAAGCGGAAGTTTGCCTCCCTCTCGACAGCAAACTGGTCCTCTACACGGACGGGATCACCGAAGCCCGGGACCCGCGCGGAGAGTTTTTCGGCGTCCCCCGGCTCATCGAGACCATCAAGGAGCAGGGCAGGACCTTGGACGCCCAAAAACTGGGCAAGCGATTGATGGAGGTCGTCGGCGACTTCACCTGCGGAGCGGGTTTTATCGACGATTACACCCTGGTGATCGTCGACGTGGAATGACCGCGATACAATAAGAGCGCCTAACAAAATAAACCCTTTGGCTCGACCCTCAAATTACTCCCCTCCCTTGACCGGGGAACGCCCCGGAGCGGGATGGCCAAGCCCGGATTGCCCCCGATGACTCCCATTCGCCATCGGAGCCGAGCCTGTTGAGTCCAGCGTCACGCTGGGGAGGGG
>JACRGP010000062.1 GCA_016217765.1 Nitrospinota bacterium
GAAGTTGGACCGGCGGTAAGTTTTATTTGCAAAGAGCGGGCGATTTTTTTCCGCCGGGAAGGGCTTGGCTGGCGTGGGTTTGGCCTCGGCGGAAACCAAAAGTAAACCATCCCACCCGATTTTAAAACCGATCCCAAGGGACATCTTGAAAACCGCGGGTTTTTAAATGGCGCCGAGAGCCGGAATCGAACCGGCACAGGATTGCCCCCGAGGATTTTCGTGCCCGCTACGGCTTTCGCCGGAGGTGGAAGGCTGGCGAAAGTCTAGTAGATTGCTGAAAAACTATTTTTTAGTCTTTTGCCGTCATTCCCGTGAAAACGGGAATCCAGTATTTTCAAGGGCTTTCTGGATGCCCCGCTTTCGCGGGCATGACGATTTTTGGGCGCAAAAGGGACTTTTTCAGCGCCCTGCTAGAGTTGCGCGGACTGGGAGATTTTTTTCAGGGAACCGATGGCCGGCAGGTTTCCCAGTTCCGCCGCGCGGCGGAACCAGCGCGCGGCTTCGGCGACGTTTTTCTCGACGCCTGTCCCGTTTTTGTACATTTGTCCCAACTGGAATTGGGCGGCGTCCACGCCTTGCTCCGCCGCCTTGCGGTACCAGCGGAAGGCCTCCGCGTGGTTTTGCGAGACGCCTTCGCCTTTCCGGTACATTTCGCCCAGCATGTTCTGGGCGGCGTTGTTTCCCTGTTCCGCGGCCTTCAAGAACCACTCGAAAGCGTTTTCGTCCGACCTCGGCAGGCCCGTCCCCTGCAAATACATCCTCCCCAGGTTGAATTGGGCGGCGTCGTTGCCTTGCTCGGCGGACAGCCGGTACCAGTGAACGCATTTCGAGTCATCCCGGGGGACCCCGTCCCCGCGCTCGTAAACGAGCCCTAACCGGTTTTGCGCGAGGGAGGAGCCTTTCCCGGCGGTCTTGAGCAACCAGTTCACGACTTTCCGGGAGTCCTCCGCCTCGCCGTTTCCGGCGATGGACTTCAACCCCAGTTCGTCCGGGGACTCGCTTTGGGACTTGACGGTGGCTTTGCGGTACCACTTGGCGGCTTCCTCGTAGTTTTGCGGGACGCCCTTGCCGACGAAATACATCATCCCCAGATTGTCCTGGGCCTTGCGGTTTCCCTGTTCCGCGGCGCGGCGGTACCATTGGACCGCTTCCTCGTAGTTCCGAGGCGTCCCCTGGCCCTTTTCGCACATGACTCCCAGAAGGTTTTGGGCCATGTCGTTCCCTCGTTCGGCCGCTTTCCGGACCCAATGGATCGCCGTGCCGTAGTTCTGGCAGACGCCCTTGCCGAGATAGAACTGTTTTCCGAGATGGTACTGGGCGTAGTCGTTACCTTGTTCGGCGGACTGGCGGAAGCGTTTCATCGCTTCGCCAAGGTCCTGGTCCACTCCGTCGCCGTTCAAATACATCCGGCCCAGATTATATTGGGCGACGTCGTTGCCCTGTTCGGCGGCCTTGCCGAGCCAGTGGATCGCTTTCTCGAAGGACCGTTCGACGCCCCGGCCGTGATAATACATTTTGGCCAGCAGGCTCTGGGCGACGCCGTCGCCCTGTTCGGCGGCCTGGCGATAGAACTCCGCCGCCAGGACGGGGTCCCGTCCCGTCCCCTTGCCGTTTTCGTACAAGACGCCGAGGAACAACTGGGCGCCGGAGACGTTCCGCTCCGCCGCCTTGGCGAACCACGCGAGGGCCGCGTCGAAATCCAGCCGCGTCCCCTCGCCCAGGAAGTGCATGAGCCCCAGGTCGTACTGCGCTTCGGCGTGTCCCTGCTCCGCGGCCTGGCGGAACCATTTCACGGCCTGTTCGCTGTCGCGGGGAACGCCCTCGCCGCAGTCGCATAGGATCCCCATCCGGCGCTGGGCCGGGGGGTAACCCTGCATGGCGGCCTTGCGGAACCACCGGACGGACTCTTCGTAATCCTTTTGCTCCCAAAAGAACTGGCCTTTGAAGTAGAACTCCTTCTCGTTGGGACGGAAACGGCCGTCGGTGGCCGAGAGAAACTGTTGCGCCTTGTCGAACCCCTGCTCGGCGGCCAGACACAGCCACTTGAGGGCCTTTTGGGAATCCTGCCGGACGCCTTCCCCGGCGTAATACAGCGTCCCCAGCTTGTACTGGGCGAGGTCCAGCCCCTGTTGGGCCGACCGGCGATACCAGCGGACCGCTTCCGCGAGGTTTTTGCGCACTCCCTTGCCGCTCTCGTAAAGGTCGCCCAGGTTGAAATGCGCCGCGGTGTTTCCCTGCCGCGCGGCCTTCCGGTACCATTTGACGGCCTCGGCGTAATCCAGCGGGACGCCGTCGCCGTTTTCATGGAGGACGCCCAAATGGTTCTGGGCCTCGTCGTTGCCTTGTTCGGCGGCCTGGCGGAACCATTGCGCGCCTTCCGCCGGGTCCCGCGGAACGCCCTTGCCGTTCAGATAAATCCTGCCCAGGTTGAACTGGGCGGCCTCGTTGCCTTGCTCGGCGGCCTGGCGGTACCATTGCGCGGCCGCCGGAAGGTCCCGCGGCGTCCCCAACCCGTTTTCGCACATGATCCCCAGAAAACCCTGGCCGGGCGCGGAACCCTGCTCCGCCGCCCGTTGAAACCATTTGCAAGCCTCCTCGTAATTTTGCCGGACGCCAACCCCCTTGAAATACATGACGCCGAGGTTGTACTGGGCGCGGGGCTTGCCGCTTTCGGCGTCCCGGAACCATCCCGCCACCTCTCTATAGGTTATCGTTTTGGAGGAACCGTCGCTTTTGCGGTAAACCAACTCGGAATCGGCGTGGATCTTCCGCTTGACGAGGAAGTCCAGGCCCCGGCGGGAGAAGCTGGACGACTGGCCGCTATCGAGTTCGGCCAGTCCCCGCGTCTGTGAGGGGATGGGGGACAGATCGGTTTTCTTTTCTTCGCTCATCTTTCGCGGTAACCCGGATCAGAAACCGAGCGCTTCGCCGGCCAGTTTTTTGACCTTGGAACGGAGCAGGTCGATTTTGTCCTCGATCTCGGAGACCATTTCGCCGAGGATGTCCCGTCCTTCTTTTTCGGCGGCCCCGATCTTTTCCATTAGTTTGAACATTTCGCAATTCCGCAGGCGTTCGGTTTCGTCCCTGATGGACTCGAGCCGCGGACGCGCCTGGGCGATTTTGCGGATGGTCTTGACCAATTGCAAACCCAGGCCCGCGGCGTCGTCCGTCTTGCGCCCGTCCTCCCACTCCTGAAGGATGGCGCGGATCCTATGCTCGTCCAGGCCCTCGTAGGCCATGTTCAAACGGGCCATCAGGTCGTGACGGCGTTCCCTCTCCTTGGGGTCGGAACTCAGGTCGGGGTGTATTTTCTTCGCGACTTCGCGGAACAATTTGCGCAGGTCTTCCGAGGGCGAGAAGGTCTTTTCGCGAGGGGGTTCCGTCCCGGCGTCGCGGTTTTCGCGCGCCGACCGGTCGGCCCGCTCGCGCGCCGACCGGGCGCCGGACTGGAATTCGCCGGATTGGGGGAAGAAGCGCGCCGCCATTTCCATGACCCGGGCCTTCGCCTCGTCGAGTTCGGCGTATTTCGCGCCGACGCGCGCGTTGTACCGGTTTTCGAAGAGACGCAATTCCCCGCGCAGGGTGGAGAGTTCCAGTTCCCGTTCCGCCAACTCCTGCTCCAGTCCGGCAAGGACCGCTTTTTTTCTCTTAAGCTCTTCGAGATCGGGGGCGGCTATCTGGGTCGGGGCCGACATGGACGCCTCGCGTTAAAGGTGCTTGATTGGGCAAAAATAAAGAGCGGTTTTTCCAGCCGCCCGGACCCCGAAGGCCGGAGCCGGTATGCTGATGAAACGGGAAAACGGGAGTCCTTTTATTATGCTCTTGTGACATGCCGGTAGCAAGGGCTATTCCTCGGACGGCGGAGTGCGAGAATTAATTCAATAAAATCAGCTACTTATTTAGCAATCCCTTGCGGACTTGTCAAGCGCGAAACGCCAA
>JACRGP010000064.1 GCA_016217765.1 Nitrospinota bacterium
CCCCCTTGAAGGGGGAGGTCAGGTGGGGGTGAAAAGCCGGGCAAGCGCCCGGAGGCGAATCCCCCCGGCCCCCTTTGCAAGGGGGGGAAGTTTCCGCCTCCGCGCAAGCGGGAGGCGGCGTCGAGTCCAGCGTTCACGCTGGTCACCCTCCCCCAGCCCCCTCCCGCAAGGGCGGGGAGGAATTTGTGGGTCGTGCCAAAGGGTTCATTTTGTTAGACGCTCTTAGTCTTTTGCCGTCATGCCCGTGAAAACGGGAATCCAGTATTTTCAAGGGCTGTCTGGATGCCCGCTGTCGCGGGCATGACGATTTTTGGGCACAAAAGGGACTTTTTCAGCGCCCTGCTAGCGCTTGATAAAATGAGATTCTTCGCTGACGCTCAGAATGACCCCCGATTGTGTCACCCTGAGTCCTTCGGCGGATGTCATGCTGAGCGGAGCGAAGCATCTCGCTTTTTCCGCCTCAGGATAAACTCCGCGAAGGGTCTCGTCTCCGAGACCGAATACCGGCGGAGAAGATCAGAGGTAATTGTTCAGGCGTTGCCGGTCCGCCTCGCCCGATTCCGGCAGGTAAAGAAAACCGAACGTCTCCAGGCGCCACACCAGCATATCCAGCCCCCGGAGCAGGGAAAACCAATACGGGACGACCAGAAAAAACGGTTTTCTGCCAAGACCGCTTCCGCACAGGATGAAATCCAGCAACTGGCGCCGGCAACGCCGGATCAGTTTCCAGTTCCCGCGTTCCCGTAGAATCCGGACCAGTTTGAAGAAATTGACGACGCTTTGGACCACCTGAGGACCTCCGCCGAATGGTTTTGCGAAAACACGTTCCATAATATATTATTAAAATCCTTGAGTAAAGAAACCCGATAACGCGAGACATGCCGGACGGATTTTTCGGGATGTCGAGGATTCGACACGATGAGCCCAAACGAACTGGAACGCGAGGCGCGCGGGAAGATCCGCAATGAATCTCCCCTCGTCCTCCGCCACATGGAACATATGCGCCGGCTGGTGGGCATCGACAGCCGGAGTTTCAGCGTCGGCGAATTCGAAGGCGACCGCAAGACCCCCTCGGACATGCGGGAAATCCTGCAAGCCGCGGAGGCTTATCTCCGGGACGCCGGGTTCGGCTACGTCAAGATCAACGAGCCGCCGCCGTCGCCGGGACGGGCGACCCCCATCCTGCTGGCGGAAATCCATGCCGGCAAGGACAAACCCACGGCCCTCCTGTACGCCCACTTGGACAAGCAACCCTACATGGACGACGCGAAATTTGAAAAGTGGGACGGCGTCCCTCCCTGGGTCATGAGGTGGAACGCGGACAGGACGCGGGCTTACGGCCGGGGAGCGGCGGACGACCTCAGCGGCGTGGTGGCCATCGGCATGGCCGCGGACGCTCTATTACAGGCCTGCGGGTCCGACCCCAAAAACCCCTCGCCCGCCAGCGTGCCGCTGGACCCCACAGGCTTGGCTCGGATGGCGGGCGATGACCGTCGAGGGCAATCCGAGTCTGACCAATCCGCTCCGGCGCGATCGCCGGCCGATCTGGAAAAGCTCCCGTGCAACATCAAGGTCATTTACGAGACGGAGGAGGAGGCGGGTTCGCATTCCCTGGTCGAGCAAATCCTGCAGAACCGCGATTTCTTTTCCGGCTCCGACTTCGTGATCATCACGGACGTGATCAATCCGGCCCAGGGCGTCCCCGCGCTCACCGCTTCCCTGCGCGGGATCATCCTGATCGAAGCCGCCGTGTCGGCCGATTCCGGGGCGGTCCCCGGCAGGATCGACGCGCAGACCGCCCTGTACAAGCTCCTGTCCTCGCTCATCCGGGAGGACCATTCGCTGGCCGTGGAAGGGATCGCCCGTTCGGATATCCCGCTCACCGACCTGGAACGAGAGGGTTATTCCCAGGTCCCCACCTCGGCGGAATCCTTGCGCGCGGCGGCGGGCCTTCTGCCGGAAACGCGCCTCGTCGTGCCGCCGGACAAGGCGGCCATCCTGGCGGCCCAACTCCGTAAATCCTACGCCAACGCCCGTCCCGGCCACCGGGTGGCCGGAAGCGTCGTGTTTGGCGCGAGCGGGGCCCGCCTGGCGTTCCGCCTGCGGAAAGGAGTCGAGCCGGGGGTTTTCAGGACCCGCCTGCAGGAGACGCTGGCGCGGTCCAACCGCTTTCAACTCAAGCTGAGAGTCACGGAAACTCCCTCCCCCGAACCGGGGTCCGCGGCCTTCGATCTTTTCCTGCAATCCGCGGAGAAAGATCCCCATTCCGGGGTCATCGGCGGACCGTTCCCCGTCGCCGAACTCCAGCTGGCGCGGATGATCGATCTCCTCGTGGGAGACGAGGGCGGCCTGAGAGACCCCGAGCTACAAGATTTTCTCGATACAAAACAACCCGGCCCCGCGGTCTCCGTCCGGTCCCTGCGGGTGGACCGCGACGGGTCCTCGCGCCCGTTCGCCGATGCGTCGGCCAAGGCCATGGTGGAGGTCCGGCTGGCGCCGGGGAACGACGAGCGGCGGGCCCTGGGGTTCTTGAAAAACCATCTCCAGGAAAACAAGCCGCCGGGGTTTGTCTTGGATCTCAAGGATGAAAAAGGCGCTTCCCCGTGGATGACCGACCTCAACCATCCGGCATTCCCCCTGATGCTGGAGGCGCTGAAAGCCGGTTATTCCGGCGGGGACGCTCCCGGCGCCGAAACCGTCCCCTGCCTCTATGGATGCGGGGGATCGATCCCCTTCGTCCCGAAACTCACCGGGGCCTTGGGCGCCATCCCGCCCCTGTGCATCGGCGCCTACGACCCCGACGCCCGCATGCACGAGCCGAACGAAAGCCTGTCCATGGCCGATTTACTGGGATGCGCGCGTTCCATAGTCTATTTTCTCGCGCATAGCGGCAGGGCCTTTCCCAGGAGCGCCTGACAAAATGAAATTCCCCTTAACTTCCTCCCCCGTGACCGGGGACCGCCCCGGAACGGGATGGCCAAGACTCGAATTGCCCTCGATGACGCTTGTTCGCCATCGGAGCCAAGCCCGTTGAGTCCAGCGTCACGCTGGCGGGGGAGGTCAGGTGGGGGCGCCGGGCAAACGCCCGGAGGCGAATCCCCCCGGCCCCCTTTGCAAGGGGGAGAAGTTTCCGCCTCCGCGCAAGCGGGAGGCGGCGTCGGATCCAGCGTTCACGCTGGTCACCCTCCCCCAGCCCCCTCCCTGGAAGGGAGGGGATGGTTTGCGTGTCGAGCCTATCGGTTCATTTTGTTAGCCTGGATATTGCATGTGCGAAAGAACGGAAGCGCTCCCCCTTGTAAAGGGGGCCGGGGGGATTCGTACCGTTACTGCTAACGGGGATTTTTCAAATCCCCCTAACCCCCTTTGCAAGGGGGAATAAAACAAAGGCGCTTTTTGTGCCGGGTATTGGCTTTCTTTGCAAGGGGGGACAAAACAACGGCGCTTTTTGCGCTGGGTATTTTTCCGTCTCCAGGAGATCGGCAAGCCCCGCTCCCAAAACTCGAAACGCCGCCATGGGACATGCGCTCGCGCGATATCCGGGTCAGGCGCTCTAAATAGGGCCAATTCCGGCTTTCCAATTAGATTTACAATCGATTTTGAATCAATATGGGACGGTCGATGATAATATGATATATTTCCTTATCCCAAATAACTCGGAATCCGACGGTCGAGTTTCCGCCATTCCCGTATTCATTCGACAAAGCTTGCAAGGTAAAAACCGATGGACGAGGAAAATCATTACCGCCCCATAAACATCGAATTCCTGAACAGCGCCGGCAGGGAGCATTTCGACGTTTTCTACAGGACGGAAAGCTTCGGAAGCGTCAACTACGTCAAGTTCGCCAGTTCCCGTCCCGAGCACCAGGAAAAGTTCCGGCGGCTTTTGGAGTCGGGGGAGCTGTCGCAGGAATTCTATATCCAGGAAACGGACCTGTTCAAATACTACGAACAAGCCACCCAGACCTTGCGGACGGTGGTCGCGAGCCCGTCCGTCCCCATGGAGACCAAGACCAAGAAAATCTACGAAGTGTCCAAGAACGTCATGAAGGAGTTTTTCGAATACAACACTTCGAGTAAAATCCTGAACTCGTCCGAGGAGGTCATGGGGTTGATGGACAGTTGCATGCAACAGAGCGAGATCGGTTTCTACGCGATCGCCAAGATCACCAACAAGGACTATTACACCTACACCCATAGCGTGAACGTCGGGCTGTATTGCATGACGTTCGGGGTCAAACTCAAGATGTCGCGCGACGATATCAAACTGCTGGGGCTCGGCGGCATGCTCCACGACGTAGGCAAGTCCAGGATCCCGCTCGAGATCATCAACAAGAACGGGAAGTTGACGGAACAAGAGTTTGAAGTCATGAAGCGCCATTCCCCGCTCGGCCAGGAAATCCTGGAGGAAATGATGTGCTATGGCCCGGCCGTCACCACCATGGCCGGCCAGCACCATGAAAAATACAAGGGCGGCGGTTATCCCATGGGCCTCAAGGGCGACGAGATTTCCCTGTACGCGAGAACATGCAAGATCATGGACGTGTACGACGCGCTCTCGACGCGCCGGTCGTACAAAAAGGCGATGGCGGCATTCGACGTCCTCACCTTGATGAAGAAGCAGATGGGCGAGGAGTTCGATCAAGTCCTGCTGGACAAGTTCATCCTCCTCATGGGTCCGGACATGTAGCCGGCGTGCCGCTGGACCCAACGTGCCTGGCCCGGATGGCGAATGAGTGTCATTGAGGGCAATCGGGGGGGGCCATCCCGCCCCGAGGCGTTCCTCGGACAGCGTGCCGCCAGCCAACTCTCCAAAAAGGACCGCAGAGCACGGGGAGAAGCCAAATCCCCCCCTCCCCCCTTTTTCAAAGGGGGGAGCGAAACTTTGATCTTCCCCCTTTAACAAAGGGGGACCGAGGGGGATTTATCCGCGGCGATATGCCGTCTTTTTGGAGCGCTACGCGTCCCCGCGTTGCATGTAAAGCCGGGCTTGCCACGGCGTCGCCCTGGCGAGCCGGGAGGTTTAGCGCTCCATAAGCGGAGCTACCTCATGGATACGCCGCCGCTCCGGGGCGGTCCCCAGCCAGTCGTTCCTCCGCGGTTGAATTCTTATTGAGTTTGCGTCTGTTTGCCCGGATACTGTGGCAAAACCATCCTGAAGAAAAAACATGCGATTTCCCAATCCTGGCGATTTGAAGTTGGGCGGCGGCGACGCCCTGCTGATCGTGGACGCGCAGAACGATTTTCTTCCCGGCGGGCGGCTCGGCGTCCCGCGCGGCGACGAAATCGTGCCGGTCCTCAACAAGTACCTCGACGTTTTTCGAGGCCGGGGGCTCCCGGTATTCGCCACGTGCGACCGGCATCCTCCGGACCATTGCTCCTTCCGGGAGCAGGGCGGCCCGTGGCCGTCCCACTGCGTGGCGGGGACGGAAGGGGCGGAGTTCGCCGCCGGGCTGGCCCTTCCGCCGTCGGTCTCGACCGTCGCGAAAGCCATGGACCCCGGCAAGGACGCCTATTCGGGTTTCGAGGGGACGGACCTCGATGATCGTCTCCGTTCCGCCGGCGTCAAGCGCGTGTTCGTCGGCGGCCTCGCGACCGACTATTGCGTCCTCAATACCGTGAGGGACGCCGTTAAATTGGGCTATGCCGCGGTCCTATTGGAGGACGCTGTCCGGGCCGTCAACCTGGATCCGGACGACGGGCGCAAGGCCATGGAGGAAATGGTCCGCCTGGGGGCCCGTCCTTGCGTCCTGGAGCGCCTCCGGCCCGCCTGCCCCGAAGCCAGCCCGTTGCTGGTCGACCTGTATCAACTCGCCATGCTCCAGGGTTATTTCGACCGCCGGATGGAGGACATCGCGGTATTCGAATTTTTCGTCCGCAGACTCCCGCCCAACCGCGCCTTCCTCATGGCGGCCGGGCTGGAACAGGTTTTGGAGTTCCTGGAAACGTTGCGTTTCTCGTCCGCGGAACTGGCCTGGCTGGAAAGTTGCGGACGGTTCACGAAGGATTTCCCGCGGCAGTTGGAGGGGTTCCGGTTTACCGGGGACGCACACGCCATGCCCGAGGGGACCGTATTCTTCGCCAACGAGCCCATCCTGCGCATCGCCGCGCCCCTGCCCCAGGCGCAGTTCCTGGAGACGCGGATCATCAACCTTCTGCAATTTCAGACATTGATCGCGTCGAAGGCGGCGCGGTCCGTCCTGGCGGCGCCGGGAAAACTGCTGGTCGATTTCGGTTTGCGCCGGGCGCACGGGGCGGAGGCGGGGTTGCTGGCCGCGCGCGCCAGTTACCTGGCGGGATTCGACGGCACGGCGACAACGCTGGCCGGACCGCTTTACGGCGTCCCGACGTTTGGCACCATGGCCCATTCCTTCGTCCAGGCGCACGACGACGAGGCGGAGGCCTTCGAAAATTTCGCGCTTTCCCAACCGGAAAACGTCATCCTCCTGCTGGACACGTATGACACGGAGCGCGCCGCGGCCAAGGTCGTCTCCCTGTCGCGGGTCCTGAAAAAGAAAGGGATCGCCGTCCAGGGCGTGCGTCTGGACAGCGGCGACCTGGACCGGCACGCCCGCGACGTCCGGAGGATCCTCGACGCGGGAGGATTGCGGGAGGTCAGGATTTTCGCCAGCGGCAACCTGGACGAATACGCCTTGCGGGAGTTCATGGAGAAGGGATCGCCTGCGGACGGGTTCGGGATCGGTTCCCGCCTGACGACCTCCGCGGACGCGCCCTATTTGGACTGCGTTTACAAGCTGGTGGAATACGCGGGACGTCCGCGCCGAAAACTTTCGGAAGCCAAGGACACCTGGCCCGGCGGAAAACAAGTCTTCAGGCGCTACGAGGACGGGCGCATGAAGGAAGACACGGTCGCCCTCGAGGGAGAGCCGGTCGAAGGAGAACCTCTGTTGCAGGCCTTCATGCGGGGAGGCCGGCGCCGGCGCCCTCCCGACTCCGTTGCCGATATCCGCCGGCGGGCCGGCGACCAACTGCGAAAATTGCCCGGCTATTTGCGCGGGCTCGACGCAACGTCTCCTTATCCGGTTGCCATCTCCCAAGGCATCGAGCGTCTCGCCCGCGCCATCGACGCGCGCTTGAAAAATCCCGCGGACGGCGGGGAGTCCGCCTGACCGTTTCCGGGAATCCTCGGCCGGCGACCGCGAAAGCGTCATCGCCGAAATGCAAATCCCCCTTCGGTCCCCCTTTACAAAATCCCCCCAACCCCCTTTGTCAAAGGGGGAGTAAGGGGGAAGAAAAGGCCCCCCTTTACAAGGGGGAGCGATTCCATTCTTTTTTTCATGCAATATCCGCGCTAGCCATCGACGCTTTCGAGCGCGATGTCCGCAAGGCCCATCAATTCCGGCTTCCATGCCTTCAGTTTCTTTTCCGTAATGCCCAGCAGGGGGAGGACGTCCCGGAACCTGACCGCCCGTCGAAGGTTCTCCATCCCGTCGGGATAGCCCCAATCGATGGCGAGGTATTTGGCCAGGTGGACGATGCCGGCGATCTTGTCGGTTATTTCGGACGGATCGGTCTTGACGCAAGTCCCGACGATCTTGACCAACGCGGGCGGAAAACCCCAGCGCTCCGTAAGCTCCGCGGAGATTTCGGCGGGCGAAAACCCCAGCGTCCCGCGGGCCGCGTCCTGTAGCGAGACGTTCTGTTTCCTGGTTTCCTCCACAATCTTGCAAAAGGCGGCGGGGAATAGCGCCGCCAGGGCGATTTTGCCGATATCGTGGACCAGGCCCGCGGTGAAACAGGCGTCGGACTCCACATGGTCCACGCACCGTCCCAAGGTCCCCGCCAACACGGCAACGACCGCCGAATGCCGCCATATTTTCCCGTAATCGATCCGTTCCCGGCCGCGTTCGCCCCAGGAGAACCGCTCCAGGATTTGCGTGGTCAGGACGATGTTCTTGATGGCTCCCGGACCCAAAAGGCCCGACGCCTGCTGGAGGGAGAAAATATTTCCGCCGTAGCCATAGAGGGGCGCATTGGCCGCCTTGAGCACCCGGCAGGCAATGGCCGGGTCGTACTGGACCACGCGGACGATGTTGTAATCCATCGCCGAGGTGGCGCCGATTTCGTTGAGGACGTTCAACATCCGCGAGGGAAGCGAGGGCAGTCCCTCCAGATTTTGAAAACGATTAAGTTGTGGAATCTCCATCGAGGGCCCCAAGGACGGTCTTGTTTCTCCCGGTTTCCTTGGCCTTGTACAACGCCTGATCGGCGACCTTAATCAACTGCGTGGGGCGTTCCATCCCTTGACGGTCGAATTCCGCGACTCCGGCGCTGAGAGTGACGGCGAACTCCTTTCCATTGTGTTGGAAACGGCAGACGGAAAACTCCTGCCGGACCCGTTCGGCAATCTGGAAAGCGCCCTGCAATTTGGTTTCGGGCAGGACCAGCACAAACTCCTCCCCCCCGTAGCGCGCCGCGATATCGTTGACCCGGCAGGCGGTCTTCAACACGGCGGCGACCTGCATCAAGATCTCGTCGCCTTTCGGGTGGCCGTAGGCGTCGTTGACCTTTTTAAAATGGTCGACGTCCATCATCGCCAGGGAAAGCGGCGACCCGTAACGATGGCTCCGCACGAATTCGGCGTTCAACAAATGGAGCATTTGCTGGTGGTTGTTCAGGCCCGTCAACCCGTCCGTGACGGAGAGCGTCTCCACCTTTTCGAACAGCAGGGCGTTGCTGATGGAGAGCGCGAGAAACTCCGTGACGTTCAAAACGAAATCCAGGTCGCCCACCGTGAAAAAACCCTTGGCGTTGTCGTTGAGATTGAGGACGCCGATGATTTCGTTTTCGATCATCAAGGGGATGCAGACGAAAAACGCGTTCTGGTACAGCGGGTTCTTTTTCCCCGCGAAGTATTTGGACCTGAAGAAATCCGTTTCCAGGATGTATCTCCCGTTGACCAGGGCGTCCCGCATGATCCCCGACTCGTCCAGTTGGATGACCAGATCGTCTTTCAAATCCGGGTGATTGTGGCAATTCAGTTTCAACGATTTCCGGTTCTTATCGTATAGAAACAGGGTAAAAAAGCGGATGGACAAAATGTGCGGGAGTTTTTCGACGAGGACGTTTTTGATCTCGTTGTAATCCAACAGGCTGATGCTTTTGTGCAAATAGAGCAGGTTGTCCAGGTGCAGAAGCGAATCGCCCAGCATCAGATTCTGCTTTTTGAGGATGTTCAGCGACAACAGCGTTTCGCTGATTTTCATCTTTTCCAGACGGCTTTTTTCCATTCCTTCCGGTTCCTCAACGCTCTCAACTCCCAAGACCCCAAAAGGGGCAATTTGACCCGGGCCGGACGTCAAAATAATGACATGACTGCCGGATTTTTTTCAACGACGGATGTTTTGCCGAAAATCCCAATATTGATATAAAATAGATTCCGCGCCCATTTTAGTCATATCAACCGCTTAATGCAAAGCAGATTATCGCATGGAATCCTTGGCGGCCCAAGGGGTTGGCATAATTATTGCTGTCACTTGATTAAGAGCGTCTAACAAAATGAACCGATGCTTTGACGTTCAAACCACTCCCCTCCCTTGACCGGGGAACGCCCCGGAACGGGATAGCCAGACTTTGGATTGCCCTCGATGACTTCCTCGCCATCGGAGCCAAGCCTGTTGAGTCCAGCGTCACGCTGGGGAGGGGGCGGGGGGAGGGCGGCCG
>JACRGP010000013.1 GCA_016217765.1 Nitrospinota bacterium
CGCAAACGGGTTTGACGATCGAGCATAACAAAAAGCCGTATCCTTACGCTCTGTTCGTCCCCGAGCCGCTGGAGCAGGGCAGGTCGTACCCGCTCATCGTCATCCTGCACGGCGCCGGCGGGAGCGGCGAGGCGACGTTGCCGGCGTGGGTCAAACGGTTGCGCGGCGAATTCATCATCGCCTGTCCCGCTTATCCCATGGGGGCGTGGTGGACCCTGACGGCGGAAAAGGTCGTCCTCGAACTGATTGAAAAACTCCAGGCGCAATACCCCGCGGACCCCAACCGGGTGTTTTTGGCGGGCCTGTCCAACGGGGCGATCGGGGCGTACATGATCGGGATGGTTTCGCCCGATCGCTTCGCCGGTATCGTGCCCATCGCCGGGGCGGTCACCGAGCGTTACATGCATTTCCTGGTCAACCTGAACAATACGCCCGTTTACATGATCCAGGGCCAAAAAGACCCGATTTTCCCGATCCAGTTCAGCAGAAGGATCCACCAGATCCTGAGCGACATGAAATACCCGGTCGTCTACCGGGAGCACGAGGAAGCCGGTATGGCGCACGGCGGACACTTCCTCCCCGAAGCGGAGGTCCCCGCGTTGTACGACTGGCTCCTGGCGCAGGGCCGCAAAAACAACCCGGCCGTGATCCGGATGACCCGCGAGGAAAATCACCTGGCCCGCATTCACTGGGCGCGGCTGGCGAAGGGGCGCCAGCTTGCCGCCTTGCAACTCCCCGGCCCGGAGGACGAGCCCATTCACAGCCGGGACGGGAAGATCGCCACCCTGTTCGCCGTCTACAAGGGCAGGAACGAGTTCGAGGTCATGGGAAATAATCTGCTAGAATACGAAATATACCTGAATTCCGAGATGGTGGATTTCGACGCGCCCATCCGCGTCTCCACGCAAAATATCCTGATCGAGGATAGCGGCGTGGTCCCGGGCGAAATGCTGGCGAGCTTTAACGATAAAGTCGCCAAGGACCTGGGCGCTCTGTTGAGCGGCTACAAGTCGCGCCGGGACCCGTATCAGCTGTACGACGCGAAAATCAAAATCAGCCTGGAAAAAGACATCGAAATCGCCTTCAATCGATGAACCCTTCTACACCGCTTCCCCCGCGGGACCGAGCGCAATTGCTGGAAAAGTCCATGGCCCTTCTGGGCTGGGACCTCGTGGCCCGTTCCCTGGCCTCTCTGGCCTTGTCCCCCTTCACCCATGAAAAATGCCTGGCGCTGGTCCCGGAAACCGATTTCGCGTCGGCCAACCGGCTACTGGACGAAACGGCGGAGATGGTTTCCCTGCTGGACTCGACGGAAAGCCCGCCGATGGAGGTCTTCGACGACATCCGCCCGGTCCTGGAGGAAGCCCGGGAGCGGATTTTAATCGAGCCCAGGGACGCCCTCCGGGTAATGAAGGTGTTGCGCTTCGCCCGCTCACTCGTCCGGTACATCGACAAAAGAAGCTCCGTGCCGTTGCTGAAAACCAAAATCGCGCGGTTGAACCCGTTGCCCGCGCTTTTGAAGGAACTCGAACGCTGTATCGACGAGGACGGCGAGATCAAGGAAAACGCCAGCCCGGAACTGCGGCAGGCCATCCGCGACGCATGGGCGGCCAAGGAGAAACTCGACGGCGTCGTGGGAAAAATGCTTTCCGACTCGGCTTATTCCGAGGCCCTTCAGGACGGCTACCACACCGAGAGGGAAGGGCGCGTCGTCCTGCCGATCAAGGCCGAATGGCGGTCGCGGGTGGACGGCATCGTCCACGACACCTCCGGTAGCGGCGTCACCATCTACATGGAGCCGACGAAAATCATCCCGCTGAACAACCAGCTCAAGATCAACCGGCTCCGCATCGAGCGGGAGAAACTGAAAATCCTCGGACAACTGGCCGGGGAATTCATCGCCCACGAGACGGCCTTGCTGGGGAACCTGGAGGTGTTGTCCGATTTCGACCTGGTTTACGCCAAGGCGCGTTTGGCGAGGACCATGGGGGCCCGGAAATGTCCCGCGACGCCGGATTCCCGCGTGGACCTCAGGCAGGCCCGCAATCCCGAATTGATCCTGAACGGCAGGGAAGTCGTCCCCAACGATATCGGCTGGGACCCGGCCATTCGCGTGATCGTCGTCTCCGGACCCAACACGGGGGGGAAAACCGTGACGCTGAAAACGCTCGGGTTGATGTCGTTGATGGTCCGGGCCGGATTGTTTCTCCCCGTCCGCGAGGATTCCGCCATCGGTTTTTTCCCGGAAGCTTACGCCGACATCGGCGACGACCAGAACATCCAGCTCAACCTGTCGACATTCTCCGCGCATTTGCAGAAGATCGTCAACATCCTGGAAAACGCCGCGCCGGGGGCGCTGATACTCCTGGACGAACTGGGGATCGCCACGGACCCGCGGGAAGGGGCCGCGCTCGCGGAGTCCATCCTCAAGGAAATGAAACGCAAGGGGTTGACGACCGTCGTCTCCACCCATTACCTGTCCCTGAAAATACTGGCGCAGACCGAGGAGGGTTTTTTGAACGCCTGCACCGAGTTCGACTCCCGGTCGTTGACCCCGACCTACCGGCTGGTCTTTGGAGTCCCCGGCAACAGCGCCGCGCTGGATACCGCCGAGCGGCTCGGCCTCCCGCCGCAAATCATCCGGCAGGCGCGCCAAATACACGGGGAAAAGGACAGCCAGGCCAACGTCCTCCTGCAAAAACTCAACCGGCAAATGCTGGAGTCCGCGCGGGAAAGGGAAGAACTGGAGCGCAAAAACGAGGAGATCGGCAAATTACGCGAGGAGCAAGCGCTCATCGCGCAAAGAATGCGCGCCGAGATGGAGGACTTCCATAAAAGCAAGGCCAAGCAATTACAAGCCATCGCGCGGGAGGGAAAACAGGAAATCCGCCGCATGCTGGAGGAACTCGAGGCCAACAAAACCCCGGCGAACCTGCGCAAGGCGCAGGGCCGGATTCAGGAGATGACGCGCGTCCCGCTCCCCGATTCCGCCAGGGACACGGAAGGGTGGGACGTCCCCCCGGACCGGCTGGCCGACGGCGACCCCGTGATGGTGGAAGGATACGGGGCCAAGGGAGTCCTTCTGGAGGACCCCAGGGGCAAGAAGAAAGTGCGCGTCCGCCTGGGCGGGATGGTCACCGTCGTCGAGACGCAAAAGTTGCGCGGCAGTTCGCGGCCCGTCCAGTCCAAACCCGCTCCGCAAGCGAAAGTCACGGTCGAGGTCGAGTCCGGCTCCCGGCCCCGGAACAGTTGCGACCTGCGCGGCATGCGATGGGAGGAGGCCCAAAGCGTCGTGGAAACCTTCGTCAACCAGGCCGTCGTCAACAGGGTCGGGAGGATCAAGATCGTCCACGGCCACGGGATGGGCGCCCTCAAAAAACTGGTGCGGGACTATCTGGAGACTTCCGGCCTCGGCAAATCCTACCAGCCGGGAACGCGGGAAGAGGGCGGCGACGGCGTCACCATCGTGGAACTGTGATCGGGTTTCTTGAGCGTGTATTGAGTTAAAGGGACGGGCAATGCGATAGAATTTTCGAGGGGAAAAATGTAATATGGGGCAAGAAAAGGATAAAAATAATCAGACTTGCAACCCGCCAAAAATATTATGCGTGAAGGGTGGCTGAATGGCTGTTAACGCGGATAAACCCGATTTGTGGAAACAAGATATCGCTCAACTTGTTCCTTTGCGGGTATTTTGACTCCGGTTATTTGGGTTATGAGGCGGCGGAAGGTATCGACTGGGTATGGGAACACCGGACAGACGATCTTGCGAAGTTTGGGTTGTAAATTAAATATGGATACTCAACACGCCCTGGAGGAATACAGGCTTTCCCTGCAAACCGTTCTGGACGCGAAAAAGGACCAAACGGCGAGGAACAAGCTTGGGCAATTCGCCACTCCTACTCTGCTGGCGCTGGATATATTGAGACATGCTAAAACTTTTCTTCCCGCCAAGGGAGGGATCGCTTTTTTTGACCCGGCCATTGGTACCGGGGCATTCTTTTCCGCGGCGCTTCGATCGTTTCCAAAGAGGAAAATTATCAAAGCCCATGGTTTTGAACTGGATTCCGTTTTCGCAAAGGCCTGCCGCGAAATTTGGAAAGATTCTTTACTGAAAGTCGAGATTTCGGACTTCACCAAAGCGCCAGCCCCTACGGAAGAAGAAAGATTTAACCTTCTTATATGCAATCCGCCATATGTCAGGCATCATCATTTGCTTTTTGAGGAGAAAATCCGTCTTCAGCGTCTGGCAAAAGATATAACCGGATTACGATTTAGCGGTCTCATGGGGTTGTATGGTTATTTTTTGATATTGTCGCATCAGTGGATGGCTGAAAACGGCGTGGCGGGTTGGCTGATACCCAGCGAATTCATGGATGTCAATTATGGCCGGCAAATAAAACATTACCTTCTTGAACGCGTCACTTTACTGCAAATCCATCGTTTCAACCCCGCTCTGGCGCAGTTTGACGATGCCCTTGTGTCTTCGGTGGCGCTATGGTTCCGAAAGACAAAGCCTCCGGAAAATCATAAAGTCCTGTTTACCTACGGCGACAGTTTGGGAAATCCGGAATATTCCGGTTTCGTCGAGGCAAAGGACTTACAAGTGGAAAAAAAATGGACGCGCTATTCGAGCGCACCCAGTAGAAGCGAACGCGGAGAAATCGCCTTGGGCGATTTGTTTACCATAAAACGCGGCTTGGCAACGGGAAGCAACGAGTTTTTCATCTTGAACAGGGACGATATTGAGAGCAAACGTCTGCCCAAGGAATGTTTTAAACCAATTCTGCCAAGCCCCAGATATCTTTCCGAAAATGAAGTTTTGGCCGACCGCTCTGGGAATCCCGTTCTGGACAAGAAGTTGTTCGTCCTCGATACATCCTTGCCGGAAGATGAGATCGGAAGAAAATATCCCAATCTTTGGGAATATCTCCAAGAAGGAATAAAGAGGAAGGTGAACGAACAATACATTTGTAGCCACAGACAGCCTTGGTATGCTCAGGAACATCGCTCGCCATGTTTGTTTGTATGCACCTATCTTGGCCGGGACAAAACAAAAAGGGGAAAGCCGTTCAGATTTATTTTAAACCGCTCCAAGGCTTTGGTCGCTAATGTCTATCTGAATCTCTATCCCAAACCTTTTCTCTCCCGCGCGATAAAGGACAATCCGGCCCTTTCGGTAAAAATCTGGGAAGCTTTGAATGGGATAAAACCCGAGGCGATGTTCTCCGAGGGCCGTGTGTACGGAGGGGGACTCCGCAAGCTGGAACCGAAAGAATTGGCAAATGTGCCTGCCGACGCCATTGCCAGTCTGTTACCGTTTCCGGTGAAACCTCACGCCAAACAATCTGTTTTATTCGCGGATTGAAGCGCGTTCCAGTTAAAATGAATAATAAACCTGAAATCCAATTGTCGCAAAATCCTTAACCGGGAGTCGCCCTCATGAAAGCGAATCGATGGACGGGCTTGAGCGTTTCGTTATATTTTCTGGTTGTCCTGGGGATTCATCCGGCAGAGGCGGACGGGCTTCGGCGGGTCGTTTCGCGGGGAAAGCCGGCGACCTTGATGGGAGATGCTTTACAGGTGGGAAAAGCGCTCCCGGAAGCCGTTCTCCCCGACAATTCCTTGACCCTGGTCGACCTGAAGTCTCTTCGAGGAAAAGTGACTATCGTGAGCGTCGTTCCTTCCCTGGATACACCCACCTGCGAAAAGCAAACTCATATATTAAGCGAGGAAAACGGAGGGTTGGACCGGACCGCCAATCTGGTGACGATCAGCAGGGACCTGCCCTTCGCGCAAAAACGTTTTTCCAAGGAAGCTAAAATCGGCAATGTCCTTTTCCTTTCCGATTACCGCGACGCGTCGTTCGGGAAAGCGGCGGGTTTGTCGATCGAGGAGAACCGGCTCCTGGCCCGCGCCATCATTGTTCTGGACAAGGAAGGCGTCGTCCGTTATCTGGAAGCGGTCCCGGACCTGGGTCAGTTGCCCAAAATGAAGGAAGCGTTCGATTTCGCCAAATCCTTATGAACCGTCCGAGGTTTTCTCTTTAACCGCGACCAGCTTCGTCAGATACTTGCGGAAATAGTTTTCGTATTCCCTGCACCCGGATTTCAGTTCCGAGAACTTGTAAACCCCGCATCTCCTCAGAGCCGTTAGAATTTCTTTCCTCTTCAACATGGCCCGCCTCCACAGGGTGAGTTCTTGAAGGTTTCTTCACCCTTTTTATCGACCAGCCAGGGTTTTTTCTTTAAGGGAAAATCCCGGCGCGGTCCAGGCGCTCTATTATGAATAATGCATGGTCCGTGCCAAAGCGTGCGACTATGAATATGAGAATAAATCCTTATAAAACAAGTAGATGGATTGGATTTGAATGGCGCGCCCAAGGAGATAATTTTGACAACGGGAAAATTCGTTGCGGTTTTGGAGCGCTTGTTGCCGGGGGGGCTCTAACCCGGATATTGCATGAGTAATGGAATGGAATTGCTCCCCCTTGTAAAGGGGGGCGGGGGGATTCGCGCTACTCGCCGTAGGGGCGGCATGGCTCGGATTGCCCTCGATGACGCCTTGAGCGCGGTCCAAGCCTTGCGCGCTGGATCCAGCGGCACGCTGGCGAACGGGGATTTCAAATCCCCCTAGCCCCCTTTGCAAGGGGGGACAAAACAAAAGCCTTTTTGCGCTGGGTATTTTCCGTCTCCAACAGATCGGCAAGCCCCGTTCCCAAAACCCGAAGCGCTTCCATACGTCATTCGCTCGCGCGATATCCGGGCTAAAAGAGCTGGCGGAGCCCCCCACCCAGGCAATGGGCGGGTCAAAATATCAATTAAAGACCTTGATCACCTGTTGAAACAGGCGCTTGGACTTTTTGATCTTGTCCTCGTTCCCCAAAACGCAGACCGTTCCCGACTGCTTTATGGTTTTGAACAGCGGGGCATAGTTCTTGAGGTCTTGCAGGGTGGTTGCCAGCATTTCGTCGCGCCGTCTTTGTTTGATTTCCGTCGTCAAGCCCGTGAGGCGTTCGACCATGGAGATCATGCCTTTCCTGTCCGGGGTCAGGGGCGGGTCCAGGTGGCCGACGCAACCGATGATGAATTTCGTCAGTTCGTCGCGGGAAAGGTCGAGGTTCTCCAGAAAATCCGCGATTTCGTCGTAAATGGTCAGGGTTTCCTCGAGGTTGGGGTCGCGGTAGGAGACGAGGACGAAATCGCCCGTATGTTTGTCGAAGGAGGAGGAACATCCGTAAGCCCCTCCCTGGACGCGGACGCGGTCCCACAGATAACCGGCGCCGAGGACCGACTTGAGGACGTCGAATTTGCCGGAATGTTCGAACCCGAGGTCGTACAGGTTGGCCCCCTTGCCGACGTATTGGACGGCGCTGGCCGTCGCGAAGGCTTCGTTGACGGCCGTTTCGCCGAACTCCAGGGCCGCCGGGGGAAGGGACGACACCGCCAGCCTTTGCGCCAGGGAATCGATCGGCCCCTCGAACCGGGAATAGTCCGCGGACTCGGAAGTGACGTTGACCAGCATGTTCTCGCGGGTCAGAAGAATTTCCGCCGTCTCCTTGAACCGGGCGATGACCTCCCCGGGATTTTTCTCGGCCCTCTCCAGTAATCCTTCCAGGAACTTGAAGTAGGAGATGCCGTCCGTCAACTCGTCGAACTTTCCCAGGCGGGAATGGTACGATTGCAGGCGGGAAGAGACGTACTGGTTGCCGTTGGGGATGATCGAATCCTCCATGTCGGCCTTCTCGCCGCGCACGATTTCCACCAGCCGTTTGGGGTCGTCGAATTTGTATTCCGCGAGCAGTTCGGAATAGATGTCGAACAGGTTTCCCAGTTTGTCCATGACGGCCTTCCCGTTGAAGAAGACGTAGGACAGGATATTTTGCCGTTCCATCAGCGGGGCCGACGTGAAGTGGCTGGAGCGGATGCCGCCGGTATGGATGCCGATGGCCTGGGATATTTCCACGTAGCTACGTCTTTGCGAGCCCATCCCCAGCATCAGTTTTCCAAGCAGGGGAAGATATTGGATTTTATCCAACGGCACGGAGCGGGTGTCGAACCCGACTTGCAGGTAGGCGATTTTGTTGGTGAACAGGTCGTGGAACAGTATTTTCGGGCGGTCTTCCCGTTTGGTCTCGATGGGGAAGACGGGTATGTTCTTGTTCAGGTCCTCCAGCCCCAGTTTCGGGAGCGTCGCCAGGGCCTCGGGCGAGTCGGGGGTCGTTTGCAGGCGCTGGAGGGTCTTTGTTTTTTCCGTCAGGTCCGCCACGTCCTGGGGAGGGAGCGACGCCTTGTAGGCCTTCAACTTCTTGCGCGTTTTGGATTCCTGACGGTTTTTCAAGCCGGGCTTGGGAATGCCGACGACCCTCGCCTGGTGATTGTTGTCGAGCAGGTATTTCCCGATCAGCTTTTCGAAATAACCGTTCGACGACTTCTTCTTGATCTTCGCCATGAGTTCTTCGTATCTCAGGGGCGTCAGCGGGTCGGCGTCGTACAGCCACGAGGACAAGGCCTGCATGTTGTAGACGATGCCCTTGGGGAACCCGCCGAAATTGGCCTCGCGCAGTTTGAAATCCATCGTGTTCACGGACGCCTTGACCATGTTCTCGTCGATGCCTTTTTCCGCGAGGTCCCGCAAGGTGGAGAAAATCAAGTCGACGATTTTCTGCTCGTGTTCCGGTTCGGTTCCCTTCAATCCGGCGACGAACAGGGTTTCGGCGCGCTGGTCGTCGAACCCCCCGCCGATGACCTCGCTTCCCAGCCCCGAGTCGATGAGGGCCTTTCTCAACGGCGAGGCGTGGGTCCCCAGCAGGAGATGGCCCAGGATGTGGAACGCCAGGCAGTGCTCGTGGTCGGAGGACTTGTGGAGCTTGAGCCCCACCGAGACATAGGTCTTTTTCTCCAGGGACTCTTTCCGGGAAACCGGATAATAAACGGCCTTGCGCCTGGGTTTCCGGAATTTTCGCTGGCAGTGGATGGCGGAGTTCACGTCCGTCCGGGCGAAGTCTTTCAGATAGTCCTCGTGCAGGAAACGGAGATGTTCCAGCGTGGGGCCGTCGCCGTAGAGAAAGATCCGGCTGTTGGAGGGATGATAGTATTTGCGGTGAAACTCGCGGAACTCCGCGTAAGTCAGGTCCGGAATGCGGTCCGGGTCGCCCCCCGACTCGTACCCGTAAACGGTCGCCGGGAACAGGGCATGGGCCTGATACCGGTCCACCAGGTTTTCCGGGGACGAAAACACGCCTTTCATCTCGTTGTAGACGACGCCTTTATACGAGATCTCGTCTTCCGGCGACTCCAATTCGTAATGCCAGCCTTCCTGCATGAAAATTTCCTCGGTGATCCGCGGATGGAAGACGGCGTCAAGATAGACGTTCATCAGGTTGTAGAAATCCTTCAGGTTCCTGCTGGCGACGGGATACATCGTCTTGTCGGGGAACGTCATGGCGTTCAGGAAGGTTTGCAGGCTCCCTTTCATGAGTTCCAGGAACGGCTCCTTGACGGGGTATTTGCGGGAACCGCACAACACGCTGTGCTCGAGGATGTGCGCCACGCCCGTATGGTTGCCGGGGGGCGTCCGGAAGGCGATCCCGAAGACCTTGTTGTCGTCGTCGTTCTCCAAAACCAGCGTTTGCGCTCCCGTGGTCTCGTGTTCGAACAACAGCGCCAGCGATTTCAGTTCGGGCAGGGTCTCCTGACGGACCAATTTAAACCCATGATACGTCCGGTTGGTTTCAAGGCTCATGAAACTTCCTTTCGGTCAAAACGTAGTTTGTGGAAACTTAGAGCGCCTAACAAAATGAAGTATTCCATAACTTCCTCCCCCTTGAAGGGGGAGGTCAGGTGGGGGTGAAAAGCCAGCCCACCCTCCCCCAGCCCCCAACGTGCCGTTGGATCCAATGCCGCCTCGCGCTGGCGCCGAGGCGGGAATCGCGTCCCGGCGATCGTGAAGCGTCATCGCCGTGTCGCCTCCGGGCGCTTGCCCGGTCAAGGGAGGGGAGTAATTTGAGGGTCGAGCCAAATGGTTCATTTTGTTAGACGCTCTAAGGATGGGGGCCGGTTTTTAGATGCTGGCCGCTTGTCCGGGGGTGCAAACCGATTTCTCTCCGACGGCCCCGGGCCGCGAAGGTCAACCTATATCGAGACCGATGGGGCAATGGTCCGATCCCGTGATCTCGCTTTGGATGAAGGCGTCCTTTACCTTGCCGACGAGGTCCTCCGTCACAAAAAAGTAATCGATGCGCCAGCCAATGTTTTTTTTTCGCGCGTTGGCGCGGTAGGTCCACCAGGTGTATTGTCCGGGTTCCGGGTGAAACTTGCGGAAGATATCGACGTATCCATGGGCGACGAATTTGTCGATCCACGCCCTTTCAATGGGGAGGAAGCCCGAGTTCTTCTCGTTGGCTTTCGGGTTCTTCAGGTCGATGGGTTTGTGGGCGGTGTTCACGTCGCCGCACACGACCAGTTTTTTCCCCCGCTCGCGCAGGTTCTCGCAATGCTCCAGGAAAGCGTCGTAGAACTCCAGTTTGAACTTCACCCGGTCCGGGCCGGAGGTGCCGCTGGGAAAATAAACGTTCAACAAGTCGAACTGCGGATACTCGTGGCGGATGACCCGGCCTTCCCGGTCGAAGCGCTCGATTCCCAGGCCCAGATGCACGGCTTTGGGTTTCTTCCGGCTCCAGGTCGTCACCCCGCTGTAGCCCTTTTTCTCGGCGGAATTCCAGACCGCGCCGTAACCGTCCGGGTCGGCGTGGACCTCGTCCAGTTGCTCCCGGCACACCTTGGTTTCCTGGAGACAGAGCACGTCGGGGGAGGCCTGCTCCAGCCACTCGTGAAACCCCTTCTTCAAAATGGCCCGAAACCCGTTCACGTTCCAACTGACGATTCTCATAATGTTTCGAACTTTGTAGTTGCCCGATTTATCGGGCCGGCGGACGCAATCTATTATGGAGCGCAACTCCTCCTCGCGCCGGGCAAGCGCCCGGAGACGATATGGCGGTGACGCTCGACGCGATCGCCGGACCCCATTGTCCCCGCCTCCGCGCGAGCGGGAGGCGGCGCCGGATCCCGCGGCACGCTGGCCGGAGGGTCAAATCACTTCCCGTAACGCTTTCTGGAACAGTTTGGAGCGGTTGATCCCCAATTCCTTGGCGCGGCGGTCCGCCGCTTTCAGGAGGGGTTGCGGGAGGGTGATGTCGACGCGAACGGCTTTTTCCTTTGTCTCCAAGCGAGTTTTGACGGCAAAAATGTCCGGCTCGACAAGAGCGACTATTTCGTCGGCCTCCAAACTTTTACGGATTTTGGAAAGCGGACTGGGCGGGGGAATGTCGTCTCCGTCCCGCAACATACCATAAAGATGGAGGGACAGACACTCCTTTGCCATGCGCAAGGCGTCGTCGTAGGTTTTCCCGCCGCTGACCGCTCCCGGGAGATCCGGAAAGCTCAGGCTATAGCCTCCCTTCACCGGTCCCAAAACGGCAGGATAAGCTTTCATCTTGACCATATTAAAAATCCTTCTCCGCCAACCCCGATTGTTTCATAATGGGCTTGATGTCTCTTCTCCTCAGGTTTTTCTTGGGATGCGGGACGGTGACCTTTCCGGGTTTGGCCGGGTGTTTGAACTGCCAGTGATCGCCGACGGTATGGACATGATACCATCCGTTTTTTCTTAACGCCCGGATAATGTCCTTCGAGGTTAAATTCCAATCCACGAGCATAGCATACACAGTTTAATCTCTCGCTGTTCGGAACCCAGGTTCCACAAGAGGCGCAAACCCGGACGCCCAACAGCTCGTTGAGCCACCGCCGGATTCCCGGCAAGGCGAGTTCATGGTTTTTTTTTACGCTTGTGTTTTGCCAGCGTTAAAAAGCCGTAAGCCATAAAGCATGGAACCCTATGATGATGAAGCCCCCGCCACGAGCGTCCCTCGAAGTGGTCCAAACCAAGCTCTTCCTTGAGTTGCCGATATCCCTGTTCGACGGTCCATCGCTGGCGAGCCCAGTCCGGCAGTTGCCGGAGCGGGACATTTTCGGGAAGATTGGAAACATAATAGTTCATGCGGTCATCGGAGAGTTTCTCCATGATCGGCCATCTTTCGGGGCCAGGGCGGTAATAAGCTTGAGCCGTGACCTCGCGCACCCTGATGGCCATGGCAAGCGCCGCCGTCTTTTTTTCCAGCGGCGGATCAAAGGTCTCCCCTGGCCGTTTGTCCTGGAGGAGGAACTCGCGCCAG
>JACRGP010000067.1 GCA_016217765.1 Nitrospinota bacterium
CTGGACGGCGTCGATTGCGGCGGCATAGGGGAGGGAGTGGGATTCAAAATGAGTTGCGATTTTTCGGATTGCGACGCATCGGACCTTCGCAAAAGAGCCGCGCGGGGAGATGTCGACGCGCAGTACAACCTGGGAATCATGTATCAAATCGGCCGGGACGTGGAGCAGGATTTCGACGAGTCGACGCGATGGTACCGCAAGGCCGCCGAGCTGGGCCATGCCGAAGCGCAACACGACGTCGCAATTATGTATCACATCGGCCGGGGCGTGCCTCAGGACGACGCCGAGGCGGCGAGGTGGTACCGCAAGGCCGCCGAGCAGGGAGATGGCCTCGCGCAATACGAGCTTGGAACTGTGTATGAAAAAGGCCAGGGCGTACAGCGGGATGACGCCGAGGCGGCGAGGTGGTACCGCAAGGCCGCCGAACTGGGCCGCACCGACGCACAATACCGCCTTGGCCTTATGTACGACAAAGGTCTAGGCGTGAAACAGGATCATGCCAAGGCGGAAAAGTGGTTGCGCAAGGCCGCCAAGCGGGGGCATGCCGAGGCCAAGCGGGAAGTGGAGAAGTTGGACCGGCGGTGAGTCTTATTTGCAAAGAGCGGGCGATTTTTTTCCGCCGGGCAGGGCTTGGCTGGCGCGGGTTCGGCCGCGGCGGAAACCAAGAGTAAACCGTCCCATATGATTTTAAAACCGATCCCAAGGGAAAGCTTGAAAACCGCAGGCTTTTAAATGGCGCCGAGGGCCGGAATCGAACCGGCATGGTGTTGCCACCGAGGGATTTTCATACCCGCTACGGCTTCCGCCGCCGCCACGATGCGGCGTTTGCGGTCTGGACCATACCTTCGCCATGGCTTTCGCCTTAGGCGCTCTACCCGTCTAGTCTCTGCGCCTTCCCGTTGCCGGGCTTGGTCTGGATGCCCGCTTTCGCGGGCATGACGATTTGGGGGCCAAAAGGGACTTTTTTAGCGGCCTTCCGATATCCCGGAACGGGGGGAGGACGGAATTAAAAATCGTATTCGAGGAGCGGGCGGTTTTTGAAATCGGGGTTGATGGGCTTGTCCCGCGGGCCGATCTTCAACTGCTCGGCGTTCTGCACGAACAGATCGACGTAACCGCATTTGGCGCAAACCTTGGGCTGGAGCGGGACTTTCTTCTCGATGCCGTGATCTTTCCTGACCACCATGATCAGTTCGAGGTCCCGGCTGGTGCGGAGGCCGATGTCGCCTTTCAAAATGCCGTTACTGCCGCATTTGGCGCACGTATAAGGGTCCGACATGACCGCCTCCGGGAAAAGGTGGGCTCCGGAGATTACGTGGAAACGCAATCCCCGGGTTTTGTTTTCCGCCAGTATAACATGGAAAAGGTCTTGAAAGCCATTTGAAAGCCGCCTATGGCAAGGAATACATCGCGACCGCCCTCCGGGGCGAATCGGAATGCGCCCGCGCGGGCCTCGAATTGTTGTTGATCATTTCCTTGAGTTCCTTACCCGCGTGGAAGATGGGTTTTTTCCGTTTCGGCAGAGGCAACGGTTCGCCCGTCATGGGTTTTTTGCCGACGCGCGCCCCGTATTCCCGCAGGTGGAAAGACCCGAACCCTTGGACCACGACGCGTTTTTCCTTGAGCAGGTTGGTGGATATGGCGTCCAGAAAGGAGAGCAGATATTTGTCCGCCTCTTTTTTGGAAATGTTCAACCTTAAAGACAGTTTGGATGCTAGATCGGCCCGTGTCATGTATCTCCCCTCCCCTGCAAAAAAGTTGATTGATGATTTCACGACTTCAAAAGGAAGAAAGCAAAAAACGGACCAAATTTTTAAAAACAAAAAACAACCTTAACATTCAACAAGTTATCAGGAAACACCCAATTCCGTTGATATTTCGCGGGTTTTGATTTTGTGTAAACCTGTACACAATAGTGGACACCGTCTGAAATGCGATTTTCTCAAGGAACGAACAGAAGCGATAGAGAATATCGGAAAGCCCTGAGAGAAAGAGTTCCTTCTTCCCTCCTCACGGAGAACGCTGGCAGGGCGACAACAGGTCAGGATGAAGGGGGACCATAAAAAAACGAAAGCCATCCTTCTGCGCATGGCGTCATCGGTGGCCGTGTACCGGAAGACGCGCCTGGAAAACGGAACAAACAAAAAAGGGGTTAACTCTTTCGAGCCAACCCCTTTGATTTCAAGTGGAGCTGAGGGGGATCGAACCCCTGACCTCTTGAATGCCATTCCGAACAGGAAAAATAGAAACCATTACAAATCAACTGGTTACGAGGTGTCCGTTGCCGATTTATGCCCTTTTAGCCCCATTTTTACCGCTACGTTTCACAAAAGTTTCACAAAGATGGAATATAAGTGTAAACACCTCCCCCTCTCAAATTCCCTCGCATCCCCTGGGAAACGGGAGGATGAAATTTTCTATGTTTTTGGTTTGAACGGCAAGGTCATGATCGAAGGTCACGGCCTTGCCTTATGAAATTTCTTTTTGGAGGATTCGTTTATGGAGTTGTTTGGCTTTTCGGAAGAAGAGAACGTCGGCGGATGCGCGCCCGTCCTACGGGACGGACGCGCGTCCGCCGACGCGGGTTTTGGGGCGCCTGCGGCGCCCTGTCCCCCCGATAGTAATACGGGGGGAAAGATGGAGGATCGAACCGCCATCGCGTTGGCAAACATCGAGACTCCTTCCATGGATTTGCAGGGAACCGGGAAACGCGGTTACCGGTTCTGGCGTTCTCCCGTCCTCCCCTATGAAGAGGAATGGAAGCTGATTTACCGCGATCTGGAGCCTTCGGAAACGGCAAATCCCAAGTCCGCCGACGTGGATTGGTTGCATATCGTTTTCCGGATGAAAAGCGCTTTTGCAAACGCCGACCGGGTCGATCGGGTCCTCCGGGACGCTTTGGGTTTTGGCATCGCCAGGGAACTGCCCTACGGCCGTTTCAATTACGCCCGCCAACTGGTCCTTGAGGACCAGAAGACGCTGTTCCTCGTGGGAGGGGCGAGTTCCAACGGGATACGGCCATGATCGCGATTCCCGGATCGGCCCTGCAGTTCATGGATTTGGAGAAAGTCCGCAAGCTCGGCGAGGATAAACTGCAAGGCTGGATCACCCGCGTCGATTTGTACGCGGATTTCTTTGAAGATGAATATACCGTCGATCGGGCGGTCAAGGACTATCAGGCGGGACTGTATAATTCGGGGGGCCGTAAACCTTCGCACCGGTACGTGGGGCCTCTGGAGGCGTCCGAGGGTTCCGAGGGCAGGACGCTTTATATCGGCCGGCGCGAGAACGGGAAAGAGGGTGGTCAACGTTTTGCGCGATATGGGATACAGTCCGTTGCAGATCGTGAATCTACTGTGCCGGGACGATTTCCCGGATTGGTACGAGAAGAAAGAATTCGCGCGTGCCGGGATGGAGGACCGGGTCTTGGGTTGGGTCAAGGAAATATTCGGCATAGACGGCGACTGGGGTGAAGCGCCGGTCTTGGCGTAACGCGGCGCCCGGAGCCCGCTTACGATCCGCGTCGGAACCGGTTGGCCGGAGGCCTGACCTAATCGGCGTCTAAGAACCTTCTCAGGTAATCGTGAAAGCGTTCGGCCAGATAATCGTCAAGGGGGTGATGTCTGAACCGCAAAAGTATCCTTCAGATTGATCCCCATGTCGCCTCCTTGCAACAATACTTTGCCCCTCAAAAAGCCTTATCACGAAGCGGTTAATTTTTGGTTTATGGAAACATGGAGAAGTAGGAAGGTCTATGTCGGCGGGCTGGTGCGAAGGGATTCCTTCATCTGTTTTTTCGACACAGTTAAAACTTTTTACTTTCTTTTAAATAATGAATGGGCTTTGTTGCATAAATAGTCGTCCCTGAAAAAGTGTAAAACCCTTGTGGAATGTGGGTGAAACGGTATTTTTGGTGGTGTAAAATTGCCGGGAATTGAGAACAAGCGCACAAAACCCGGAGGATTTATGCAGGCCAAGGC
>JACRGP010000069.1 GCA_016217765.1 Nitrospinota bacterium
CGAACGCCTGCGCCCAGAGGTCTTCCTCGTTGGTTTCCGCTGGCGGCGCGGCTGGGGCGGCCGCTCCGGCCGGTTCCCCGGCGCCCTCGCCCTGGATGTTCTTATTGAGGCCGTCCTGCTCGGCGAACGCCTGTGCCCAGAGGTCTTCCTCGTTGGTTTCGGCGGGCGGCGCGGCTGGGGCGGCCGCTCCGGCCGGTTCCCCGGCGCCCTCGCCCTGGATGTTCTTATTGAGGCCGTCCTGCTCGGCGAACGCCTGGGCCCAGAGGTCTGCCTCGCCGGTTTCCGCTGGCGGCGCCGTTTGGGCGGGCGCGGAAGGCGCTTTTTTGGCTTGTTTGGACGCCGTGGCCTGATCGGGGACTTCTTTCCTCGCGGGAGCCGGGGGACTTGGGGTTTCTTCCTTGCTTTCTTCTTCCTTTGCCCCTTCGGCTACCGCTTGGTCCCAGATATTATCCATGGCGACGTCGTCCAGTCCCTGGATGCCCGAAAAATCGATCTCGGGTTCTTTGTGGGAGGTCTCAGGCATTTCCGTCGGGCCGGAGCCGGAATCTTGTTCCAAGGCTGTCTCTTGGGGCGCCGGTTTTGTTTCATCCCCGCCAGTCGCTTCGCTGACGGTTTCGGGCGTTTCGAATGACAGGTCGCTGGACATGAGGTCGTCCAACAGGTTGTCCAAGTTATCGGTTTGCTGGGGCTTGGCGGGTTTGCTCTCAGGAACCTTTTTGGCCGGCGGCGGAGGGGCAACCGGCTCCTTGATCGATTTTTTCTCGATGAGTTGATCCAGGAAATCGTCAAAAGACGGTTCCGGGGTTTCTTCCGCTCCAAGGCTTTGAGGAGCCGGGGGCGATTCGGATTTGAAATCCGATGCGGGCGCCTTTTCCGGGATGGTTGGCGCGCCCACGGCAACCTTTTCGGGGCGAGGCGCTTCCTGCAAGGGCCGGCCTTCCGGTTTGACCACGAATTTATTATGGCATTTGGCGCACTCTACGGCGACCCCTTTGGGACCTATATTGGGTAAGTTAACCTGATAGGAGGTTTTACAGGCCGGGCATTGAATTTTCATAACTTTTTATTTCTTAATAACTTAACCATATAAATAATATAGCGTTTTTCAACGGGATTGGCAACTCAAACCGCGCGGACAATTCCCTGTTTGACATTGGGTTGGAACTTTCCTATAATTTCCCTGCCAGAAGTTTATTGGCGAAAAAACATCTCATTTTGAACCGCCAGGCCAGAACCAAAAGAAGATGAGATGATCTTGAACGGGGCGACCCCGTTCCCTCTTGATAGCAGTAGCACAACTCAAACCACCTGGGTTCAACCCCGCGGAACCCAAAACAAAGTATTTCTACATTTATTTGACGGTAACCTTCTGGAGAAGGATCATGTTTTTTTCAAAAAAAAGGAACATGCTGTTCTCGACCGCTATAACGGTCGTCTTTACTTGGTTTTTTACGGGAAATATGGGCGTTTACTTGAGCGGTTTGTCGCCTTATTTCTCGTTCGCCGGCTCATTGGAGGAAAGTTATTTCTCCCAGGCTGACCATGCTTGGCAAGATATTGAAAGGAAATATCAACAAGAGGTAAAAGCTAAAATATCCGGGGTGATATCCAGCTATAAAACCGGCTTGGGCGCCAAGGACCGGGAAATGATACCCCATTGGATTGTCGAGCAAAGCCGTAAATATGGTTATGATCCCTTGTTTTTAACGGCCTTGATCGTTACGGAAAGTTCATTTTACAATTGGGCCAAGTCGAACCGGGGCGCCTTGGGGTTGATGCAAATTCGCCTCGGGACCGGATTGGCATTGGCTACCGAGACCCGGATACAATGGGAGGGGATTCCCACTCTTTTAGACCCCGGAACCAATATTGCGTTGGGGGCTTACTACCTTTCCAAACTGATATTGCGATACGGAGACCTCGGGTTGGCCTTGGAAGCTTATAATCATGGGCCAACCCGAATGGACGATTATCTGAAAAAGGGTTTTCGGCCCGGGCAGTATTCCAGGCGAGTGTTCAGGTTGTACGGCGACCTCCGGTCGGAATCCATTTGACGACACCCTTGCGGGTCCATTACAACCTGTTGAAAATTATAATGATTCGGCCTAGCTCCCCCGCTTGTTCTTGAAATGCCGGCCAGTTGAATCTTTCACCATGGCACGTTCTGTTTCTGACGGTTCAACCCCGAAAATCGCCAAGGCCAGGCTTATGTTTTCCTTCCCCCGTTCGATCGGGTTTTTGCGTCTTCCCAGAATTTTCAACCCGCCGCCCGGAACCCGGTTTGCCGTCCTGTCCCTTTTTGGGGTTTCCCTGTTCATTGTATCGGGATGTTATACTCTGGACGTGGTCAAGGCATTCGATGGAAAATTCGATGCCATCCAGAACAATAAAGTCATCAACGAATATTGCCAAAGTTGCCATATCCATAAGGATTTCGATCCGGGAGCGCATGTGGCGGACGTCCGTAAGCAATACAAGAGCAAGTTCTTCCAGTCGGCGGACGAATGCCGGGCCTGCCATTATGTCGAAAAGGAATTTTCCCGGAACGAACTGCTCCGTAAAACCCGGTGGCCCGCGGAAGTGGCCCGCGGTAAATACCGGGACTTTGAGCGCGACTATATGAAGGACAGAAAAAAATAATCCGGGAGAAATGCCTTCCCGACCACCGCTTCCCAGGTTCCCCGTCTTGAAAAATGAATTTGAAGACCGGAATTTGCCGCCGATTTTTCCGATAAGAGGCGCGAGCCTCCTCCCGAGCGTCTTGTTCGCGTTTTTTTTGCTGGCGGTTTTTCCTCCCGGCTTGTGTGCTTTTACCCTCGGAGCGATTACCATCAAGAGCGGTTTCGGCGAGAAGTTTGACGCCGAGATCGACCTGGTCCTACACGACCCGGGTAGCGTCCGGATCGCCGTGGGGACGGACGAGGATTACCAAAGGCTGGGGTTGAAAAGGCCCCCGATCCTCAACGAGTTAAAGATCGCGGAGTTGCCGGGCCAGGGGGACAACAGAATTATAAAGGTGGTTTCCGACCGCCCGCTTTTTTACCCGTCGTTCAACCTGGTGGTCCGGGCCGAAAAAGACGGCGGGGCCATTCTTGAAAATTATCTGGTGGCGGTCGATTTTCAGCATAACGTTTCGCTGGCCTTCAAGGACGAAAAAAAGGACAAAAAGCAAAACGTCGAGGAATTGGTATCGTCGATTCCCACGCCGGACGGGTTGAAGAACGAGACCGTCCCGCAGGAACCCAAGGGGATCGTCCCGCAAGAACCCACGAACAAAGAGACCGTTCCGCAAGGGCCTCCGAAAGTCGAACGGCCCTCTCCGCAAGAAAGCGCCCTGTTGCCCGTGCCCGATTCCAGGGAGCCCGTGCCTCTGGCGGAAAAAGCCCTTTCGCCGGACAAGCCGAAATCGGCCGAGGGGATATCGCCCAAGCCTTTACCGCCAACCGGTCCCCAGGAAAAACAGGAGTCCGCGATCGAACGGCGGGCGGAAGCGCCGGATTCCGTAAAGCTTTACGGGCCGGTGGTCCCGGGCGAAACGCTTTCCACCATTTCCGAAAAACTCCCCTTGGCGCCCGGCGAGACAACCCGCCTTTCCGTGGCCATTTGGATGGCGAACCGGGACAAGTTTATCGGCGGCAATATGCACGGGATGGTTGCCGGGGAGACATTGGACCTGGGAAAGGCGCTTGAATACCTTTCCCAGGTGGACCGCAAGACCGCCTTCCAGATCGCCCGGCAACAGTGGGAGGAGTGGAAACTCGCGCCAGGAAAAGGACGCCCGCCCGCGAAACCGGCGGACCTCGATCGGGCCGTTCCGCCCGAGTCGCCGCTTCCCTATGAAACGGCGCCCGATCTGGCGGGGGTTCTTTCGGCCTTGGAGGACTGGCGGAAGAGCTGGGAGGACGGGGACCTGGACCGGCACATGGCGCTTTTCGCGTCCGGCGGAGGAGCCGGCAAGCCCGGCGACCGCTACGCGGTTTCCAGGGAATTCAAAAAGAAGTTGTTTGACCGTCACAAGGACGTCAAGATCCGCGTCCTGCGTCCCTCCATGGTCCATGCGAACGGGACATGGCTTGTTTCCTTCGACCAGGTTTACCGGTCGGACAAAATGGAAAGTCTTGGGCGCAAGACCGTCGAATTGACGCGCGAAGGGGGGCAGTGGAAAATCCGCAACGAACGCTTCGCGCTCAAGCGATTCCTGCCAGGGAAAAAAGACGGCGAGAGGGCCCTGGCGCTCCCGGAGGAGCCGGACAAGCGTTTCCCATACGTTATCCGCGTTTCCTCGCATTCCACCCTTGCCTCCGCGAGGGCGGCGGTAAACCGGCTCCGGGAGATGGGTTTCAACGCCTACTCGTCCGCGATCAAGGTAGCGGATGGCAAGAAAGTCCATGGGGCGTTCGTGGAGCGGTTCGGGGATTGGGATCTCGCGGAACGGATGACGCAAGGGCTCAGAAAAATCGAGATCGCCCGAAACGCCGTTCCCGAGCGTTATCCGTTCGCCTTGGAACTTGGGGTCTACGACTCCGAAAAGGAGGCCTTGGAACGGATTAAAACCCTGCGGGAAAACGGACATTCCTCGTATCTCTTCGGGATGGGGGAGAGCCCGGATTTTACCGGGATGAAATTCCGCGTCTTGTTGGGGGCGTTCAACGCCAGGGGGAACGCGGACGAGGCGGCGACGGAACTGAACCGCCAGGGGATGACGGCCGCCGTTATCGCCCCTTGAACGATAATAGCCCCCTGTGGCAAAAAAAAACCGCCCATCCGAGGATGGGCGGTTTTAAATATCGATGGGGCTAAACGGATTACAGAGAGTTTTTCAAAGAGGGCGCCGGTTTAAAGCCTACCGTCTTGCTGGCTTTGATCTTGATTTCCTCGCCGGTCTGCGGGTTCCGACCCTTTCTGGCCTTTCTGTTCCTCACGGTGAAGGTACCGAATCCAGGATAAGCGAAACGCTTGTCTTTCTTGATGGCTTTCCCGATAGCGTCAAAAGCCGCATCCAATACCTCGCTGGCCAGCCTCTTGGTTAGACTTTCATCCTTGCAACCTTTGATTATGGTGGTGATCAATTCATCTTTAGTCAATAGTTATCCCCTCCTTTCCTGAATTTGTCTGGCGCATCATTATAAAAAAACAGCGCTAAATGTCAAATAAAAAAACTCATTTTAGGGCTTAATTCCGGGCTGAAATCGATTTTTTAAATCGCGGTCGCGATTTTGGAATCATAAACAACTGTGATACACTGACGGCAAAAAATTCCATTCGCGATTTACATGCCGGCGCGCCTCCGAGACGGGGTTTTTAGGCTCGTTCGGAACGTATTGATAAACCATGTTTTACGGAGACCTGGAGGATGGCGGCGTTAAAAATTGCCAAATTGGGAAATCCGATTCTGAGGCAGGTCGCCCAACCCGTCGACTTAAATGAGCTTACCCGTCCGGGCAAAAACGAGATTCAGGCTTTCATGGACGATATGATCGAGACCATGCGCGCCGCGCATGGCGCGGGTTTGGCCGCGCCCCAGGTCTCCCGCTCCATCCAGATCGTCGTTCTGGAATGCCTCAACAACCCCCGCTATCCCGGCCGGGACGAGTTCCCGTTGACGGTCCTGGTCAATCCGAGGATTACCCGCTACGGCGAGGAGGAGGTATTGGGTTGGGAAAGTTGTTTGAGCCTCATCGATTTCCGCGGCCTGGCGCCCCGCTCCAAACAGGTTACGGTGGACGCGCATGACCGGTTTGGCGAGAAGGTCCATATCGAGGCCGAAGGGTTTCCGGCCGTCGCCCTGCAACACGAGATCGACCATCTCAACGGCATCATTTTCCTCGAACGCATGGCCGACCTCACCCAACTGTCCTACCAGGAAGAGTTCGAAACCTATTGGTTGAAGCAGGACGTGGCCGCGGTTTAATTCAAATGTCCTTCGAGGGAATCATGGACGGACCCGCCGATCCGCTGGAGGAAGAGGTCCTGCGCCTTTACCGGGAGCCGGTCATCGGCGCCGGCTACGGCAATACCTATGGCGAGGCAAACATCCAGAACCTGGTGAAAAAATACCGGGACCTGGGGGAAGCCGATATGCGGAGGATGACGGAAATGCTGACGGCGTTTTCCCGTTCGGGCGACCTGGCCTCCAGCTACGTTTCCGTGGGGGCCCTGCACGCGCTAGGCAAGAAAGACGCGGTGGCGGCGGCTTACGAATGGGCCAAGTCCCAGGACGATCCCGCCATGTTCGCCCACCATTTCGACATCGGGAAGTCCATCGCCGATCATTTTGCCGGACATTGAGCGTCTGGCGCATGGTTGCATAAGTTCGCGCAACACGGGTCATGCTTCGACAAGCTCGGCATGACAGCCTTTTGTCGCCCTGAGTCCGTCGAAGGGCGGCATTTTCGTAACGCTTATTTGGGCAACCAAGAGCTAGCCCGGACATTGCACGAGCGAATGACCCATGGCGGCGCTTCGGGTTATGGGAACGGCGCTTGCAGGTCTCCTCTGGAGACGAAAAATTTCCGGCGCATAAAGCGCTTTTGTTTTGTCCCCCC
>JACRGP010000006.1 GCA_016217765.1 Nitrospinota bacterium
CCCTTTTTTGTAGTACTTGTCGCATTCCGCGGTCGCCATGCGGGGGTCGGCCCCGGCGCGGAATTCGCCCGCTGGAATAAGGACCATGTTGTCGAATTCGGACGCGGCGGACGCGGTTGCCGCCGCGAGAAGAATCATGAAAATGGAGAAAACTAACCCGGATAGGGCATGACGAAGGGACTGGAATTTCTCCCCCTTTGCAAGGGGGAACAAAACAAAGGCGCTTTTTGTGCCAGGTATTTTTCGTCTCCAAGAAAGAGACCGGCAAGCTCCATTCCCAAAACCCGAAGCGTCGCCATGGGGCATTCGCTCACGCAATATCCGGGCTAATAAAGCCGTCGCCCCAAACTTTGTCCTCATACTCCTCACCTTTCAGAAAGTTAAGAAGCCCGCCCAATCTACTGACAGCTACCGGAACGACTCGCCCAGCCCGTACTGGGGCATGGCACTACCGTATTCCTTTAAGGAGTTAGGTATAAGTCTTTGTAAATCCTGTATTCTTGTTTCGTCGGAAGGGTGGGTGGAGAGAAACTCCGCCGTTTGGTCGGGGCCTTTTTGGGAAGCGAACCGTTTCCAGAAGTTCACTGCTTCGTTGGGGTCGTAACCGGCGCGGGCCATGTAGACCAGGCCGATTTCGTCGGCCTCCGATTCGTTCATCCGGCTGAAGGGGAGGGTGGCTCCGTAGGTCGCTCCCAGACCTAACGCGGCCATGATGAGGTGGTGGTTTTTGTTGTTTTCAAGGCTGATGGCGGCGGTTGCCAGAATCCCGGTGAGGATCAGTTGCTGGGACATTCTCTGGGCTCCGTGACGGGCGATGGCGTGGGCCACTTCATGCCCCAGGATCGCCGCCAATCCCGCCTCGTTGGCGGCCGGGGGCAGGATGCCCGTATAGACCGCCACTTTCCCGCCGGGGGCGCAGAACGCGTTCTGCACCGGAGAGTCGATCAGTTTAAATTCCCATTCCAGATCGGGCATGTCGCTGACTGCCGCGATACGCTTGGCGACTCTGCGGACCAACTCGTTCAAGCGCGGGTCGGCGGATTCCTTCTCTTTTTCCGTCAGTTCCTTATAAGCCTGCTTCCCCAGGGAAAGTTCCTGCTCGTAGGGGATCAGTATGAGAGCGTCTCTTTTGGTGACGGGGGTGGTGACGCAGGACAAAACCAATAAGAGAGACAGGGGGACTGCCGCCAACCGGATTTTTTTTAGCCACATGGCAAAGCCCTTTCAAAAAAGGAACTTCAACCCTTGGGCCAGCGCCGGAAGCCGGTTGGCTATGGGGGGATAACGCGGATTTAATATAAATTTTGCCGTCTATTTTGTCAATACGACGCCGTTGGCGTATCGGGGTATTATCTTATTTATTGTAAGAATTAGACTTGTATTGTAAGGCGGGCCGCGAATTGGGGAATAAAAAATTTAAACCTTTTTGGCGCGATGTTCATCAAAGCAATTGGAAAAAGAACGCGGCTGTAAAACCGCGTTTCCCATTTTTCAATTTGAGCGAGTGGAGGTGTTCCAGATGTTTGTAAACATTTCCCGTAGTAAGATACTGATTAACAACCCAACTGCCCGGAACGCCCATAAAGCCAAAAAGGCGCATCCGCGATGCAATCATTGCGGCGGCTTGATACGCTTTAGCGGCGAACTGGCGACCTGCATCATGTGTTCGCGGGAGGTCAGCCACATTTGCAGTCTGTGCACGCACCTTCCGGCGGGGGAGTTGTTGGAAAAAAGCAAGAAGAGCGCGTGAATTCGCTCGTAATCCGATGGAAAAACGGGGGAGGGGGATTTGATTTCAAAATCCCGCCTCCGTTTTTTTTTGCGTTCGCTAAGTAGCCATGCCTCACGGGTAAAATTGTGGACGGCTAATTCCCTTCCCCCTTGTGGGGGAAGGTCAGGATGGGGGTGTAAATTCGGCACGTTTACCCCCACCCAACCTACCCCTGGAAGGGGGAGGGGATTAGTATCGGAATCCGCGGATCATCGAAGGTTCCGTTCCGCCCACTTGTTCAGGATATAGAGGCTCCAGGGACGCGACCACGAGATCTTGCGGTCGCAAAAGTCCCGCCACACCTCGTTGACGGCCGTCCGCGAAAGAAGTCCCTTCAGGGGGGCTACGGGGCTGGACAATACGGTTTCCATTTCGTTTTTTAAACGGGTCCGCATCCAGGACTCGAAGGGGAGGGTGAACCCCATTTTTTTTCTCGCGGTCAGGTCGTCTGGCAGGCCGCCCGGCGCCGCCTGGGCCAGCAGGGATTTGGGAACAGGGGGGGCGAGTTTCAATCGTCCCGGGACCTGGAACATGAATTCCGCCAGCTTGTGGTCGATCAAGGGGACGCGCACTTCCAGCGAATGGGCCATGCTCATCGCGTCGGTGTCCCGCAAAAGCATATTGGCCATGTACTGGGTGAGTTCGAGGTAGGATATCTTTTCGACCGGTCCCAGCGGTTTTATGGCGTCCATGACGGCTTGCGACGCTTCCAGCATATTGCGCCGCCCGGCGTCCACAAGCCCCCGGTCCGCCAGCAAACGGCCCAGTCGGCCGTCGCAAAACAACGCCCGGAAGAGAAAATAGACGTGCGAGCCGTTCATCCTGCCGGCGATGAGATGGGCGATTTTGGCGTTGCGGTCCGACCCCGGCGCCAAGGCTTGGAACCATTCTCCCGCCAGGAGCCTGAGACCGTCCGGCAGGGAGCGAAGCAGGCTCTCCCAGCGAGCCAGACCGGGGACGGAGCGGAACGAATCGTAGCCGCCGAAAAGCTCGTCGCCGCCCAGGCCGGAGAGGGCCACCGTCAAACCCGCTTCCCGTGCCGACCGCGATATGAGAAAGGTGTTGATCCCGTCCACGGTCGGCTGGTCCATGGCGCCGATGGCGGCCGGAAGCGCCTCCAGAAGGTCTTGTTCGCGAAGCCGCAGGACCTTATGCTCCGCGCGGAAACGGTCCGCGGCCAGCGACGCATAGCGGGACTCGTCGTATTCCTTTTCCTCAAAAACGATGGAAAGCGTTTTGACGGGCGCGTTATGGACCTTGGCCATCACCCCGGCGACGACGCTGGAATCGATGCCGCCGCTCAAAAAAGCCCCCAGCGGCACGTCGCTGATCATCCGCAACGCCACGGATTCCTCCACCAACTCGCGCACCCGCGTTGCGATTTCCTTCGCGGACAACGCGAGCGGCGCGCTAAATTGGACGGGACTCCAGTAGCGTTTTTCGGTTATTACGCCGGTCCGCGGGTCCACTAAAAAGTAATGCGCCGGTTTCAGCTCTTGGATCCCCGCTAAAATGGTTTCCGGGGATTGCAGTCTGCCAAAGGCCAGGTAATGATATAGGCCGACCGGGTCGATCCCGGTTTCGACCAGGCCGGACGACCGCAAGGCGCGGACCTCGGAGGCGAACAGAAACCGGCCCGGGGCGGAATGATAATAGAGCGGTTTGATCCCCATCCTGTCACGCGCCAGAAACAATACCCGGCGGACGGAATCCCAAATGGCGAACGCGAACATGCCGCGCAACCGGCCCAGGCATTCGACGCCCCATTCCTCGTAGGCTTTCAGCAAGACCTCCGTGTCGGAGTCCGAATGAAACGCGTATTTTGGTTGCAACTCCCGGCGCAGGTCCTTGAAGTTGTAGATCTCTCCGTTATAGGCAACCCAGACGGTTTGGCGGTCGTTGGCCATGGGTTGATGACCGCGCGGCGAAAGGTCGATGATCGACAACCGCCGATGCCCCAGATAAACGGTTGGATCCTCGGCAAGCGATAACCGTTCGGCGCCTTGGTCGTCCGGTCCGCGATGGCGCATGGAGTCCAGCATGCGTTCCAAAGCCGCCATCATGGCAGACTCGTCCGAGCGCGAACCGGAATTCAATATTCCCGCAATGCCGCACATATCAAATGACCCCGCCCCCGTTGGTTCCCATAAGATATATTATGTAAACTAAATGCGGGGCGGCGAAAATGGGGTGGATTTGCGTTATCTGTAGCCCTTCTGTCGCTCTGGATAAACTTCCCAAATGTCTTGGGGCGATAACAATGGACGGCTGAGTCTGGCGGGATTGGAGGGGGATGTCGCCCAAAATTCTTAAGCTTTTATTTTCCGGCCATGCGCGGTTTTCACGGCCTGGGCTATATGGGAAGCCGAAATCCCGTATTTTTTGAACAGTTCCTGCGGGGTCCCGGTCTCGGCAAAGGTGTCGTTGACGGCGATTTTCTGGGTGGGCACATAAACCTGGTTCTCCGCCAACGCTTCCAATACGGCGTCGCCCAACCCCCCTATTCTATTGTGGTCCTCGGCGGTGACGACCGCGCCGTTTCTTCTGGCCTGTTCGACCACCAGTTCCTTGTCCAGCGGTTTGATCGTCGAGATGTTGACCAACGTGACGTCGATTTTCTCGTTGGCCAGGATCTCGATGGCTTTCAAGGATTCCTGGACCATGATGCCGCTGGCGAAGATAACGACGCCGGTCCCCTGTCTGAGGACGTGGCCCTTGCCCAGCTTGAACTTGTACGACGAATCGTAAATCCCCTTGACGGAGGAACGTCCCAGGCGCAGGTAGGCCGGTCCGGCGTATTCCGCCAGGCATTTGGTGGCCTGGACGGCTTCCTCCCAGTCGGCGGGCTGGACGACCGCCAGGTTGGGCATGGCGCGCGTGTAGGCCAGGTCCACGATCATCTGGGCCGTGGGACCGTCCTCGCCGACGGCGAGGCCGCTGTGCGTACCGACCACCTTGACGTTGGTTTTCGAGTAGGCCACGCTGACCAGGACCTGGTCCATGGAGCGGCCGAGCAGGAAACAGGCGAAACTCGTGGCGAACGGGATTTTCCCCGCCGTGGCCAGACCGGCGGCGGTGCACACCATGTCCGCCTCGCTGATGCCCATGTTGAAGAACCGCGACGGGTATTTCTTGCCGAATTTGTTGGTGCGGGTGCTGTCGCTGACGCCGGCGTCCAAAACCACGACGCTGGAGTTTTCGCCCAGTTGTAATAACGCCTCTCCGTACCCGTCCCGGGTTGCTCCGTCTTTCATTCCAACTCCTTTAAGGCCTTTTTATAGTCCTCTTCCGATGGCGCCACGCCGTGCCAGGAGGGCTTGCCTTCCATGAAACTGACGCCTTTCCCCTTGACGGTGTCGGCGACGATCATGCGCGGTTTTTCCGGATGCGGCGGGGCGCGCAGGGCGTCGAGGATTTGCCCCATGTCGTGTCCGTCGATGCGCTTGACGTCCCAGCCGAATGCCCGCCATTTGTCCTCCAATGGCTCAAGGTCCTTCAGGTCCCGGGTCAGGTTGTCCTGGCACACCTTGTTATAATCGATGATGGCGACGAGGTTGTTGGACTTGAACTTGACCGCCGACATGGCCGCTTCCCAGACCTGGCCCTCCTGCACCTCGCCGTCGCCCATGAGAACGTAAACCCGGTAGTCCAAGCCGTCCAGGCGGGACGCCAGGGCGATACCGTGCCCGACGCTCAACCCTTGCCCCAGGCTTCCCGTGGCGATTTCCACGCCGGGAGTTTTGGGGTGCGGATGGCCGGAAAGAAACAGCTTGCTGTCGATCCGCCGGTAATCGGCGAGGTCGGATTCGTCGAAATAACCCGCGCGGGCCAGGGCGCTGTACAGTAACGCCGTGCAATGGCCTTTGCTGAGGATGAAACGGTCGCGCGCCGGGTCTTTCGGGTCCTTGGGGTTGTAGCGCAGAACGCCGAAATACAGGGCCGCGACGATGTCCGCCGCCGACAGACTGCCGCCGGGATGCCCGGAGCCGGCCCGGTATATCAATTCCAGGGATTTCCGCCGCAGTTCTTTCGCGGTCTTTTCCAACTCTTCGATTTCCGAAGCCGCCAGTTTCGCGCTTTCCATGATCCGGTCGTTTTCCTCGTCAGGTGAACAAATAAACCAAGGTCCCCTTATATACTACATTTAATCCGATTTTGAAAGGAAGTCGTTAAATAAATAAAAAAAAAGCCGCGGTATCAGAGCGGCAACTCGTGTGCGTCGAAGGGTTCGGTCAGCTTGTCGCAGGCCTCCAGCAAACCGGCGAAATCCACGGGTTTACGCATATACAGGTCCGCCCCCGCGGCCAGCACCGCTTTTTCCGGATAGTTGACGTCCGCGGTGATCGCGATGATATTGATGTTCTGGGTCTTGGGATTGGCTTTGAGGTTTTTGCAAACCTCGATGCCGTTCAACCCCGGCAGGTTGATGTCCAGCAACAGGATGGACGGCATGAACTGGGCGGCTTTCAAACCCGCGTCCAGCCCGTCGAAGGCCATTTCCGCGACATAACCGTTTCTGGAGAAAAACTTTTTCAGGAGGACCGAAAACTTCCTTTCGTCGTCGACGATCAAGACTTTTTTGGCGGATTTTTCCTCCATCTCCTTCCTCAGGATGTCGCGGATCATCGCTATGGTATACCCCTGCTTCTGAAGCGTATATATTTTCTGGCAACGCGTCTTGACCCAGCTCGGGTAATAGCCCACGATCCCTTTTCCGCCGGGATGCGCCTCTTTTGCCGGGTCCGGGAAAAAACGATACTTCTTTTGCCAAAGCCAAAGGGTTTTCCTGGTTATTGGAACTACTTTCAAGATGTCTGCCGCCGTCACTCTTCCCATCGCGCACCCGTATTTTTTCAAAAGTTGATATTCGCGTTAAAAATACAATCCCAAAAACCAAATCGTAAACGACTATTGCTATAGGGTAATCCTTTTGCAAGGCCCTACTAGACTGTAAATGTAAATTATTGATGATGGGAATAGCAAGCATTTTCTGAAAAAAAACGCAAAAAAAAAGAAAAACCGACAGATCCGCGCGCGGGCAATTTAGGGTTTTATTTATGCAAGCCTTTATAATATAATAAGTTTTATACAAAAATTCCCTTTCAGGAGTCTTTGACGTTATGCCACGAGGCAGTTTCTTCGCGATCGCCATCTCTTTGTCCTTGATTGTAAACTCCTTGTCCCCCCTGCCCGCATTTGCCCAAGGCGAAAAGCAGGCCGAACCGGCTCTCCCTCAAACTCCAAACGGGGATTCCCTCCTCCTCACGCTCCGGGACGCGGTTGAAAACGCCTTGAAAAAGAACGTCGGCATTTCGGTTTTGGAATTCAACTCCAAAGTCAAGGAGCAGGCGATCACGGACAAGGAGGCGGATTTCGACCCCCAGGTATCGGCCAAGTTCACGGGAGACAAGTCAATCCACCCGGTGTCCTCGGCCCTCGCCTCCCCCAACAATAGCTTGACCGAAAACTTGAACTGGGAGGCCGGATTGAAGCAGAAAGCGGTCACCGGCGGCGATTACGAGTTGAAATTCACGAACAAGAAGACCGACGTCAACTCCGTATTTGCCGGGCTCAACCCGCAATACAGCTCGGAGTTGAAGTTGACGCTCACCCAGCCCCTCTTGAAAAACTTCGGCGTCGATATCAATAAAAAGGACATCCATATCGCCCAAAACGACCGGACGATCTCCGAGTTTGATTTCAAAAAACAGGTCATTGACATCATCAGCAACACCGAAAGCGTTTATTGGAACCTGGCGTTCAGCATCGAGGACCTGAAGGTGAAGGAGAAATCCCTGGAACGGGCCCGGGATTTCGAGAAAATAGTGAAAGCGCAGGTGGACGTGGGCGCCGTGGCCCCTCTGGAGATACTTCAAGCCCAATCCGAAGTCGCCTCGCGGGAGGAGTTCGTGATCGCCGCCAAGGACTTGATCAAGGACAACGAGGAAAACCTGAAAAATATCCTGAACATGCCGTTTGAGTCGCCCGAGGGACAGAAGGCATTGTTACCCGTCGACCAGCCGGTCTATTTCGCCAAAAACGATATCGATCTGAACGAAGCCATCAAAGAGGCCCTGACCAACAGGCCGGATTACCTGCGAAAGAAGAAGGAGCTTGAAAACAAGAACATCGTGGTGAAGTACAGCGAGAACCAGATGTATCCTTCCGTGGACCTGGTCGGCAGTTTGGGGCTCAACGGGATTGCGGGCGACGCCAGAAGCATAACCAGCTTGAGCACCGGCACAACGTCGCGGAGCCCTTTCAGCGGCGGATACGGGGAAACGCTGGACAACCTCGCTTCCCGCGATTATTACAGCTGGGAGGTGGGCGTCAAGATGAACTATCCCCTGGGCAACCGCTCCGCCAAAAGCAGACTGACCGCCGCCCGGCTGGAGGTCGAACAGACTCTCCTGGACATCAAGGACCTGGAGAAAAAAATCGTCGTCGACGCGCGGGAGGCCGTCCGCCAGATCGGCACCGACGCCAAGCAGGTCGAGGCCACGCGCGTGGCGGTGAAACTGGCCGAGGAAAAACTCAAGGCCGAGGAAAAGAAGTTCAAGGTGGGACTGTCCACGAGTTTCAACGTGCTCCAGTTCCAGGAGGACCTGGCCAAGGAGCAGAGCAACCAGATCAAGGCGGTCATCGACTACAATAAAACATTGATCAAACTCCGGCAGGTGATGGGCAATACGCTGGAACGCCACAACATCCAGTTGTCCACCAGGACCATGGGCAAATGAAGAAAACGCTGGTCCTCGCGGGCATCCTCATTCTGGCGGCCGGGACATTTTTTTTTTGGTATGACTCCGACAGCAAGGAAACCAAACCCAAGTCCAAGCTGAAAACCGAGCGGGTCAAGGAAGGCCCACTGACCGTCAAGATATCGGCCACGGGGGTGGTCGAACCCAATTTCCAGGTCGAGGTCAAATCGAAAGCCAGCGGCCGGGCGCTGTCCTTCCCCTTCGAGGAGGGCGACCGCGTCAAGAAGGGCGAGCTTCTCCTGCAATTGGACAAAACCGACGAATTGCACAGCGTGGCCAAAATACAGGCCGACTTGCAGAGCGCCGTCGCCCGCCTGAAGAAAGCGGAAGTTTCCCTGGTCCTGCAGAAAAACAAGTACGAAACCGACGTCCGGCGCTCCGTCTCCGAAGTGGAAGCGGCCCAGGCCAACCTCAAGGAGTCCCAGGACAAACTCAAGCGGCAACAGGACTTGTTCGAGCAGAAGATCGCCGCCCGGGAGGCGTTGGACGCCGCCGGGACCGCGTTCAAGGTCAACCGGGAAAACCTGGTCCAGGCCCAGGCGAGGTTGGAGGCGGCCAGGGACTCCGTCAACGACATCGCCGTCCGGGAAAACGAGGTCGAGTTGGCCAGGGCCGACGTGAAACGCGCCCAGGTCTCGGTGGAGGAGGCCAATATACGGCTTTCGGAAACGGAAATATACGCCCCGATTTCCGGAACGCTCACCAAGAAACTGGTCGAGCAGGGGCAGATCATCGCCTCCGGGATCACCACCTTCAGCGGCGGGACCCCCCTGTGCACGGTCGCCGATTTGTCCCGCTTGTTCATCACCGCCGACGTGGACGAGACCGACATCGGCGCGATCAAGCTGGGGCAAACGGTCTCCATCGGCGCCGACGCGTTTCAGGGGCAGACGTTCGAGGGCAAGGTGACGCGTATCGCTCCGCAGGGAGTGGTGCAGAACAAGATCACCATATTCAAGGTTAAAATCGAAATCCTGGGAAGCGGGAAAGAAATTTTAAAGCCCATGATGACGGCCAACGTCGATATCGTTACCCGGCATCTGGAAAACGCCCTATATTTGCCTAGAGAAGCCGTTTGGAAAGAAGGCGGCGAGTCTTACGTCGCCGTTTTCGCGGGGGACGAGCCGAAAAAAATCCCCGTGACCGCCGGGACCCAGAATCTGACGCAGACGCAAATCCTCGCCGGAGTGAAAAGGGACCAGGAGGTCATCCTCGGCGATTGGAAGAAAATAATGGCTGAACGGCAAAAAGATCAAGGAAAAATGTCCACCGTGAACCGGATCCTGTGGATCATACGTTCCAAGTGAGCGCCCCGATGATCGAGACCGAAGGGCTTGGCAAAACGTACAAGATCGGCAAGTGGGAGGTCCCCGCCCTCAAGGACGTGTCCTTGAAAATCGAGAAAGGCGAATTTGCCGCGCTCATGGGGCCGTCGGGGAGCGGCAAATCCACCCTGATGAATCTGCTGGGGTGCCTGGACCTTCCCACGGCCGGGGTCTACCGGCTGGAAGGGACGGACATCCAAACGCTGTCCCAGGACCGATTGGCGGAAGTGCGGAACCGCCGGATCGGATTTGTGTTCCAGAACTTCAACCTCCTTCCCCGCGCCACGGCTCTGGAGAACGTGGAATTGCCGTTGCTTTACGGCAGGGTCCGAAATCCCCGGAAGATCGCCGGGGAGGCCCTGGCCCGGGTGGGTCTGGAGCTTCGCGGCAGGCACCGCCCCAACGAGTTGTCGGGCGGAGAGCGCCAACGCGTCGCCATTGCCCGGGCCATCGTCAACGGCCCGGCCATCGTCCTGGCCGACGAACCGACGGGCAACCTCGATTCCCGGACCGGCGAGGAAATCTTGAGCGTCTTCCGCCGCCTGAACGGCGAGGGCGCGACGATCGTTCTGGTCACCCACGACCCGCAAGTGGCGCGTCATTCGCGCCGCATCCTGAACATGAAGGACGGCATGTTGTTCGACGACGTCCCGGTCCTTGTGGAGCAAGACCTCCGATGCTGATCTGGGACCTGGTGAAAATGGCTCTCCGCAGTCTGCTGGCGAACAAACTGCGCGCCTTCCTGACGACCCTGGGGATCATCATCGGGGTGGCGTCCGTCATCTCCATGATCTCCATCGGCGAGGGCGCGAGGAAGCAAACCCTGAGCACGATCGCCAAATTCGGCACCAACATCGTCACCGTCAAGCCCGGCGAGCAAACCACCCGCCACGTCAGCGAGGGCAAAGTCGCCACCCTCACCCTGGAGGACGCGGAAGCCATCCAACAGCAAGTCAAATCGATTAACGGCGTTGCGGCCCAGGTTTACCAAAACGCGCAATTGAAATACGCCAACAAGAATTCCAATTCCATCGTGCGCGGGACCGGCGTCGACTATCCGCGCCTGTCCAATTTCGCGGTTGAAAAGGGACGTTATTTCGCCAGGGAGGAAGTCCACGCGGCCCGGCGCGTCTGCATCCTTGGGGCGACGGTCGTCAAGAACCTGTTCAACGGCGAGAACCCCATAGGCAAGGTCCTCAAGGTGGACGGCAACAACTATACCGTCATCGGGACGATGGAAGCCAAGGGCGCCCTGAGTTGGTACGATCCCGACGACCAGATTTTCATACCCGTCACCACCGCGCAAAAGCGCTTGTTCGGGCTGAATTACGTCCAGTCGATCGACGTTCAGGCCGGACGGATCGAGGACATCGAAACCATCAAGAAGGACATAGAAGCTTTGGTCCGCCGGCGCCACAACCTGCCGGAGGGCAAGGAAAACGATTTCCACGTGCAAAATTCCGCCGAATGGCTGAACAGTTGGGGCGACGCGGCCAGGACCTTCACCTACCTGCTGGGCGGCATCGCCGCCATTTCCCTGATGGTGGGCGGGATCGGCATCATGAACATCATGCTGGTCTCCGTGACGGAACGCACCCGGGAGATCGGGATACGCAAGGCCATCGGCGCGAAAAAAAAGGAGATCATGGAGCAGTTTCTTATCGAGTCCGTCGTCATCAGCTTCATGGGAGGATTGATCGGGGTCTTCCTGGGGATGGCCATATCCCGGGCGGTATCGAAGTTGGGAGGATGGGACACCATCGTGTCCCCGCAATCGATCCTTCTGGCCTTCGGGTTCTCCGTGGGGGTGGGCATGTTTTTCGGTTACTACCCCGCCAACAAGGCCGCCAATCTCAACCCCATCGAGGCCTTGCGTTATGAATAGCCGGGGCGTTTCTTTAAGAGCGCCAAACAAGGCGTCATTGCGAGCGTCAGCGAAGCAATCCAGAAAATCTGGATCGCCACGCCGCCCCGCGTGGCGCTGCCGGGGCGTTTATTTAAATTACGGACGAGGCCTAAATAGCATGAACAGCGATCTTCACGACGCCAAAGTCCCCCTTTAGCAAAGGGGGATTCAGGGGGATTTGGGGTTAAGGACGTTTGTAAAATCCCCCCAGCCCCCCTTTTCCAAAGGGGGGCGATGGACTCCCCTATAACTCCATTTTCCGGATTCCCCGATGCAAATCAAACCCGACCGGGAAACGTTTATCGAATCGGTCCACGCCGGCGGGCGCGCTCCCGTCTTTGGCGAGGAACTCGTCCCGCACCTGGACCCTTCGGCTCTCTACCGCGGCTTGTTCCTGGACGATCCCGAATCGTTCCTTTTCGAAAGCTTTGCCGGTCCCGACGTCACGACCCGTTACTCGCTGATGGGCAAGTCCAATTCCCGCCTGCTTAGAATAGAACGCGGCGTGGCGCAATTCGCGCGCAACGGGTCTGGCGAAACGGTCATGGACACCGCGGGCGGAGGATTGGAACAGATGCGTTTCGGCCCGGAGCCGGCGGATTGTCCGCCGCACTTCTGGGGCGGGTGGGTGGGTTACGTCGGTTACGAGGCGGGGCAGTTGTTCGAGGACCTCCCGCAAGGGAAAAAAAGCGACCTCCCCGACCTCTATTTCATGCAGGTCGAACGGTTGGCGGTCTATGACCACAAAACCGGCGTCCTGCGCTACATCGCCGTTTCGGAACCCGGGAAGGGCGACTACGACCGGTTGTCCGGGGACATCCGCCAGGCCTGGGAACGGATCCGCTCCGTTTTACATGCGCAAGGCCGCAAACCCGCCGCCGATATCCAAGTTGAGCCCAAACGGACGCTAAAACGTCCGCGGGCGGAGGTCCGGTCCAACCTGACCCGTCCGCAATACATGGCCATGGTCGAGAAGGCCAAGTCCTACATTTCCGAGGGGGACATTTATCAGGCCAACCTCGCGCAACGTTTCGAGACGGAATTCGACGGCGACCCGTTTGACCTCTACCTGCGTCTGCGGGCCATCAATCCGTCGCCGTTTTCCGGTTTCCTGAGGTTCCGCGACCTGGCCATCGTCAGCTCTTCGCCGGAACGGCTGGTCAAAGTCGAGGACGACCGCATAGAGACCCGCCCCATGGCCGGGACGCGCCCCCGGGGGAAGACGGTCGAGGAGGACCATCTGCTGGCGCGGGACCTTCTGCTGAACGAAAAGGAAAAAGCCGAGCATCTCATGTTGGTCGACCTGGAACGGAACGACCTGGGGCGCATCTGCGAATCCGGTTCCGTCCGCGTCACGGACTTGATGTTCCTGGAAAAATATTCGCACGTCGCGCATATCGTGTCGAACATTCAGGGGACCCTGAAACCCGGGACCGCGGTCTCCGATATTCTGCGGGCGGTTTTTCCCGGCGGGACCATCACGGGTTGCCCCAAGGTCCGTTGCATGGAGATCATCGACGAGCTGGAACCGGTCCCCCGCGGCCCCTACTCCGGCTCGCTCGGATATATCGGTTTTGCCCGGTACATGGATTTGAACATCGTCATCCGCTCCGTCGTCGTCAAGGACGGCCGGGCGTATTTCCATGCGGGGGCCGGGATCGTGGCCGACTCGGACCCGGAGCGGGAATACCAGGAAACGCTGGACAAGGCGGCGGCCATGATGGCCGCTCTGCGCCCGTGAAAGGAGAAACTCCCATGGCGGCTCCAGTCGTATTTCTCAACGGTTTTTACGTCGGTTTGGAGGAAGCTCGCGTATCCGTCCTGGACCGGGGGTTCTGTTACGGCGACGGTTTGTTCGAGACCATGCGTTCCTATGGGGGAACGATTTTCCGGTTGGGCCTTCATTTCGACCGCCTCTGGCGATCGGCCGGACTGCTGAATCTGCCCCTGCCTTTGACCCGGATGGAACTGGCCTCCATCGTCGAAACGACGCTCAAGTTCAACTCCTGTCCGGAGGCCTATGTCCGGATCACCCTCACGCGGGGCGAGTCGGCCCCCGGGTTGCTGGTCGACGACAACGCGTCCCCTACCCTCGTCGTCTTCGTCAAACCGTTCGATCCCGTTCCCGATGAATGGCGGCGGGACGGCGTGGCGGTCGCCTTGTTCCCCTCCAGCGCCTGCCGGACCGGCGGCCTCGCGGCGCAGGTCAAATCCTGCAACTACCTTTCCCAGATCGTGCTCCGTAACGAGGCCCGCAAAAGAGGGTCGGCGGAGGCCCTCCTTCTCGACGACGGGGGGCATGTGACCGAAGGGACGACGAGCAACATTTTCCTGGTCGCGGACGGCGTATTGAAGACGCCGCCGGCGAACCAGTACGTTCTGCCCGGAATAACCCGGCAAGTCGTCATGGAGATCGCCCGCGCCATGGACCTTCCCTGCTTTGAGGAAAACCTGACCCTGGACGACCTCCGCCGGGCCGACGAAGTCTTTTTGACCAACACGGGGATAGAGGTTTTGCCGGTATCCCGGATCGACGGCGTCGCGGTGGGCGATGGCAAACCCGGATACTGGACCCGGCTGTTGCACCGGGAGTTTGTAAAAAACGTTGAAGACCGAGGGTGAAAAATGTTAACCTCCGTAGCTAAAATTAATCGCGCAACGGACGGCAATGAGTTCAGAAGACCGTTTTCACGACAACCCCAGCGGGGCGGTCACCGACATAAAATTTAATCTGCAATGGCTCCCGAAAGATTCCTGGCAGGACCTGGGAAAATGGCTGGACTGGGAGGGAATGCTTGCCTACCGCCGGCTCGTGAACCAGCTTTACGCCGGCGCCGCCTGCGATTGGCGGTTCCCGACGAAAGAGGAGGCCCTGGCGTTTTATATCGACGACCTGCGCCAAAACGATTTCGAGGGACAGGAGGCGCACATCCATCCCCTGTTTGTCCGCAAATGCGCCTATTATATGTGGACCGGGGACACGGACGACAACGGCCGGGTATTCCGGATCAACCTGCGGACCGGCGAAACGGACTACGTCGATAAAACGACGCGCGAATTTCAAGCGGTCCGGCTGGTCCGCGACATCAAGCATTAAAGCCGTCCTCTAAAAATCGCGGTCCCCCACTCCGCGAGGTATTTCAAGCGCCCGTATTCGCCCCCACTCCCTTGGAGATAAGATATGGCCCATATTTTTTGTCCACGACCTTGATATGGTTGTTCAGCCAGTCTTTAAGGAATTCCATTAGATTTTGGTCGATTTGCGCCCCGCCCTTTTTATAAGCCGCATAAAAATCCGAAACTTGGGCGATCAGTTTTTTGTGTCTTTCCACATGGTCGGCGGTTTCCGGATAGCCATGAACCTTGAACATCGCTTCTTCGTTGGCGAAGTGGGTTTGGGTGTATTCGACGAGGCCTAAAAGCACGCTTTCGGTGACGGTTTTTTCTTTTCCCTCCACCATGGCCTTGTGAAGTTTGTTGATCATTCCGAAGAGCGCCATGTGTTGCTGATCGAACTCCTTGATCCCGGTGCAATAGCTGTCGTCCCATGTCATCAATGTCTTCGCGGAGTCCTCGTATTTGAACTTTCCGACAAGCTTCCGCAATTTTGACGACACGTTCGCAAGCCTGCTGGCCGCATCCCGGACGCTGTTGACGCCGTCCATGGTCCCTTGGGCGGCCTTGGCGACGCCGGTGATGTTATTGGCGATTTCGCCGCTTCCCCTGGCGGCCTCCGTGATGTTCCGGCCGATCTCCGCCGTGGTCGCCGTCTGCTCCTCCACCGCGCTCGCGATGGTGTTGGAAATGTCGTTGATTTGGTTGATCACCTTGCCGATTTCGCCAATGGCGCCCACCGCGCCCGAGGTGTCGGCCTGGATGGCCTGGATTTTCTTGCCGATGTCCTCGGTGGCCTTGCCGGTCTCCTTGGCCAGTTCCTTGACCTCGTTGGCCACCACCGCGAAGCCCTTGCCCGCCTCGCCCGCGCGCGCCGCCTCGATCGTGGCGTTCAGGGCCAGCAGGTTGGTCTGCGCGGCGATCGAGTTGATCACCTTGATGACCTCGCCAATCTCGGCGGAACTCGTCCCCAGCTTGGTTATCGTGGCGTTGGTCGTCTCCGCCGTCTTGACGGCCGACGCGGCCACCTTGGCCGCTTCCGCGGCGTTTTTGGCGATCTCCTTGATGCTGGCGTTCATCTCCTCGGAGCCGGTGGCGACGGTCTCCACGCTTTTGCTTACTTGCTCCGAGGCCGCCGAAACCACGTTGGCCTGCGCCGAGGTTTCCTCGGCGTTCCCCGCCATCCCCTGGCTTACCGCGATCATCTCGTCCGAGGACTTGGCCAGGGTCTGGGCGGTCTCCGCGATCTCCGTGATGTCCGTCCGCAAATTGGCGAGAAACTTCTTGAACCCCTCCCCCATCATGCCGATGGCGTCGTTGCCGGTCACGGACACAATGGAAGTCAAATCGCCCGCGCCGGCGGAATTGACGGCGCTCAGGATATCGCCGACTTTTATCCTCATGTCGTTGGCCTGGAGCGCCTCCCGCTCCACCAGTTCCCTGGCTTTTCTTTCCGTGGCGACCTTTTCCGTCACCACCTGCCAGGTGACCACCGGGCCCATATAATTTTGTTGCTTGTCGTAAATGGCGCTCACGGCGATGTCGAGAATTTCGGGGCCGATCTGCACCTGGGTTCGATGCGGCAAATTTTTCGGATCGGAAACGATCCTGCGGACCAATTGCGGGTCCTTGTGGAACATGTCGAAGGAATGTCCAACGATGTCCTCGACCCTCTGAACGCTGAAGGACAGGTACTGCTGTATGGATTTGAGGATTTTATGCCCGTTGGGATTGATATAGATCATTTTCCCGTCCGTTCCCGCGTACATGATGTTCATGGGGATGTTTTCCACCATGGCCACGGTCCTCCCCATTTCGCGGTCCAGTTCTTTTTTCTCCTGGGCCTGTTTTAGCATCCGGCGCAACGACGATTTGAATTCGCCTTCCAGTTCGACGCTTTGTTCCTCGTTTTTCCCGGTCAGGATCTCCTCGGAGCGCCGGATGAACTGCCGCAAGCCGTCGAGCAATTGGTTGCAGGACCGGCTGAGGATGCCGACTTCGTCGTTGGAAACGACCGGCAGTTTCTCTTGTTGTAAATTGCCCAGCGAGGTTTCGGACAAGAGCCCGGAAATTCTTTGTACCGGCTTGATGACGACGAAGGTCATGTATGAGGCTATCCCGATCAAAAAGACCAAGGTGAGTAGGCTGGACGTCACGATCGTGAAACGGATGTTTTCCTGGTTCTTGCCGGCGAGGGCGTCGTACAGCCGCACTGCGTCGTCGCTCAACTTTCTCAGTTCATTGGTGGCCACGAGTATTTTTTGTTGCGCTTGCCGGTAGGGATCGGAATTGACCTCGGAATCGAGCATGGCGGATACCGTTCCGGTAACCTCGGAAAATTTCCGTTCGATGTCGTCGATTTTTTGCCGAATCGCCGGTTCCGCGATGGTCTGCATCGTTTTAAATTCCGTCATCGCCAGGTCGACCGGGTATTCGCCGCCCGACTTCGCCGCCGCGAGGGTTTGGCTGAAAACTTTTTTTGCCGTGTCGTATTCGTCCAGACTGGCCGATAGCTCGGACTTCCCAGTGGCCGCGTCGCCGGAAAAAACCAGCCGGTAACTGCGGATTCCCAGGGTATCGCCGACGTTGAAAGTCCTGTTCAACTGGCTTGAATGGCATGAGGCGCACGCGGGGACGGTGGCCTTGTCCGTCGTATAAAGAGCGATGTAGAGCTTCCCGTTATCTTCAAAGGTCTTGGTGAATATATTGTCCGAATTCGTTTTCAAAAAAGCGTTGGCTTCGCGGTCCAGATCGTTTTTGAGGCCCTGGTTGGGGTTGACGGGAAACTCGGAAACGATATCGATCGTGAAGTCCCGGCCCGCGCCGAATTTCTCGTTGACCATCCGCGTCAGCGTCGCCGGAAAGGGGACGGCCGGATGCGGTTCGCCCGCGGGATTCATGCTGACGGTCAAATTCGCCTTTTTGGCGGCATCGATCACCGTCCCCGTGTAAACTCCCCGCATCTGGGTGATATATTGGTCCAGGGAACGGATTTGTTGCTCCAGGGTCTTGGTCCGGCTTTTGGCCATGGCGTATCCCAAGGCGGATTTCCCCATGGCCTGGGTCAGCATGCGCTGGCGGCCCAGGGCGTTCGTGATGGTCGCGTCCTCGCTGGCCTTGGCGAGGGAACTGAAAATGACCCAGCCCGAAATCGCCACCACCATGAACAAGGCGGCAAAACTCCCGTAGACCTTATGCTTGACTGACAAATCTTTCATCGTTCACTCCCTCTAAAAGTCGTCGAGGATCCAATGTATATCGCGCCATCATTTCTTACGGCAGATCGGAATTGTCCTGAATTTCCAAATCGGCTTTTTCGATTTCCTTTATATAAACTCCCGCGCGCGTCTCCTCGTCGAATTTGGGCGATGGATATCGGTCCGGCCGGTCCTCCTCGGGCAAATGGATGGCGATGATCAGTTTCGACAAGCGGTCCAACTGCTCATGCAATTCCAAGAGATTTTTAATCATGGAAACCGCGGATTCTTGCAAGTCGATGGGGATCAACTTCTTCGCCCGATTAATCTGTCGAGAGTTCTAGCAGGGCGCTGAAAAAGTCCCTTTTGTGCCCAAAAACGTCATGCCCGCGAAAGCGGGCATCCAGAAAGCCATTGAACATACTGGATTCCCGTTTTCACGGGAATGACGGCAAAAAACTAAAAAATAGTTTTTCAGCAACCTGCTAGGGATTCGCCCTTTTTAAGCGCCTTTCTTTCTCCCTAAAGATAGAAATTCGAGGTTTTTATTCCATGGATTATTTATTAACAATTATTGTAAATTATCAAAACGGTCAGGCTCCGATGGATTTTTTTAATGCAAAAATAAGCGTGTGAAAAAAACATTCCTTCTCCCCTTGCGGGAGAAGGCTAGGATGAGGGGTGATCGATAAAATTTTCCTCTATAAACCTTTTTAAACTAGAATGTTACCCGCCCCCTCACCCC
>JACRGP010000074.1 GCA_016217765.1 Nitrospinota bacterium
AGGCTTTTCTGGAAAAGCGGGTCCCCAAATTCAAGGACCGTTAGCGCGGATATTGCGTGAGGGCATCTCTAAAAATTGTAGTTGCCTGATTCATCAGGCGCTCCAAGAGCCCAATAAATTGGGCAACTACAACTTTTTACAAACGATTGGGCTTATGAAAAAGGCAATTTTTAGCAGGGCGCTGAAAAACTATTTTTTAGTCTTTTGCCGTCATTCCCGTGAAAACGGGAATCCAGTATTTTCAAGGGTTTTCTGGATGCCCGCTTTCGCGGGCATGACGATTTTGGGGCCAAAAGCGACTTTTTCAGCGCCCTGTTAGAGATGCCCATGAGTGAATGTAGGGGAAATAGCTCCCCCTTGTAAAGCTTGTCCCCGCGGGTTTCAAGCGGGGAGCCGGGCCGGGGGGATTCGCATTATGACCGCGAATAACAGTTTCAAATCCCCCTATCCCCCTTTGCAAGGGGGGATGAAACAAAGGCGCTTTGCAAGGGGGGATGAAACAAAGGCGCTTTTTGTTACCGGTTTATTTAACTCACGCAATTTCCACGTTTGCGCTCAAGCCGCCTGCTTTCACCGTAAAAACCGCGTCAAACTCTCGCTGATCGCCGTTTCCCGGATTTTTTGCTTCACTCATGCAATATGCGGGTTAGCCCCCGGTCCACAAGTATTGGAGCGAGGGGAAATTCGAGGGCGTTATCGACTGGATAAGTCCTTGAGGCAACGAGCTTTGCAGTAGCCATTCCCAGAAGTCCGGGCGGGGTTTTTCCTGAACGACGCGGGGACGGCCTTCGATGCCCACCGCCTCGCCCAGAAGCTGGATGGCGTCCTCCAGGCCGCCTAAGCGATCAACCAGCTTTAAATCAAAGGCTTGCCGTCCCGTATAGATTCGCCCGTCGGCCAGTTTCCTGACTTCCTCGGCGTCCATTTTGCGGCCGCTGGCGACGGCCGCCACGAACTGCCGGTACACGTCGTCCACGACTCCTTGCAAAAGCTGTCTCTCCTCGGACGACAGCGGGCGGGCCGGGGAACCCGTATCCTTGTACTTGCCGCTTTTCACCACTTCCGGTTTGACCCCGATTTTATCGATCAGCGATTCGAGGTTGGCGAAGGTCATGATCACGCCGATACTGCCGGTCAACGTGCCGGGGTTGGCGATGATCTGGTCGGCCGGGCTGGCGATATAGTAACCGCCGGAAGCGGCCAGGCTCCCCAACGAGGCGAAGATCTTCTTTTTACTTTCCCGGACCCTGAGCACCTCTCCATAAATCTCCTGCGCGGGGGCCACCGCCCCCCCGGGAGAGTCGATCCGCAGGATGATGCCCTGGATGTTCTTGTCCCTCCGGAATTTGGAAAGCTGTTCGACGATGCCGGAGGAGTCGGCGATCATGCCCTTGACCTCCACCAGGCCGATTTTCCGCCGCGATACCAGCGCGTCCTCGGGCAACAACGAGGCTATCCCGCCGGATATCGCCAACAACGCCAGGACCCCCAAAAGGAAGAGGGTCGCTCCCTTCAACCGTTTTTTATGAGGAACAGGGGATATTTGCATGATGACCGCCTCGCCGTTTCCCGGACCGCCGTTCGTAAAGGATCAGTTCGCGTCCTCGTCCCTGCCCTCTTCCAGAAGGGCCTGTTCCCTTTCGATCTCCTTGACGTCCAAATCTTCCTCGTAGGCCTTGATGCTCAAGCCGATCTTTTTGCTCGACAAATCGACCTTGATCACCTTGGCCTTGATGGAATCGCCCACCTTCACCACTTTTTCCGGATGGCTGACTTTCTTGGAACTCAACTGGGATATGTGGACCAAGCCTTCGAGGCCGTCGCCGAATTCGGCGAACGCGCCAAAACCCGTCACCTTGATGACGGTCCCGGCAACCTCCGTGCCGATGGGGTAGTTCTTGACCATATCGTCCCAGGGGTCGGGCTGAAGCTGTTTGATCCCGAGGGAGATGCGGCAGTTCTCCTTGTCGATGCTCAACACCACGGCCTTCAATTTTTCCTTTTTCTTGAGGACCTCGGAGGGATGCTTGATTTTTTTGCTCCACGACAGGTCGGAAATATGGACCAGGCCGTCCACGCCGTCCTCCAACTCGACGAACGCCCCGAAGTCGGTCAGGTTGCGCACCAGCCCCTCGACCTCCGACCCGATGGGATACTTCTGTTCGATGGTCTCCCAGGGGTTGGGCTCGACCTGTTTCATGCCCAGGGAAATCCGCTTCTTGTCCTTGTCCAGGGTGAGGACGACCGCGTCGACGCTATCGCCCAGGGAAACGATTTTATTGGGATGCTTGGGTTGCCGGCTCCAGGTCATTTCGGAGATGTGGACCAGGCCCTCGATGCCCTTTTCCAGTTCCACGAACGCGCCGTAGTCGGTGATGCTCACCACCCTGCCGGCAATGCGCGCGCCCACGGGATATTTCTTCTCCACGTCGGTCCAGGGGTCGGGGGTGCACTGCTTGAGGCCCAGGGAAACGCGCTCCTTCTCCTTGTCGTACTTGAGGACCATGACCTTCACCCGGTCGCCGATGGAGAACATCTCGGAGGGATGGTTGACGCGTCCCCACGACATGTCGGTGATATGCAACAGGCCATCGATGCCGCCGAGGTCGATGAACACGCCGTATTCGGTGATGTTCTTGACGACCCCTTCCACCAGGTTGCCCTCCTCCATTTTCTGGAGGGTGTCCACGCGCGCCTGCTGGCGTTGTTCCTCCAGCAGGACCCGGCGCGACAGCACGATATTGCCGCGCTTCTTGTTCATTTTGATGATCCGCATCTGGAACTTCTCGCCGATCAGTTTCTCCAGGTTGCGGACGGGGCGCAGGTCGATCTGCGAGCCCGGCAGAAAGGCCTTGAGGCCGATGTCCACCGTCAATCCGCCCTTGGCCTTGGCCACCACCACGCCGGTGATGACCTGCTGGTCGTCGTAGGCTTTCACCAGTTGGTCCCACACCTTGATCTTGTTGGCCTTCTCCTTGGAAAGCACGACGATGCCGTCGTTGTCCTCCGACCGTTCGAGGAACACCTCGACCACGTCCCCGGCTTTGAGGTTTCTCCGCTCGCTTTCGGGAAACTCGTCGAGGTTGACCACGCCTTCCGATTTAAACCCTACGTCCAGGGTGACCAGGCCCTTGGAAATTTCCAGGACGGCCCCGGTGATGATTTCGCCTTCCTTGAATTTCCGCAAACTCGTTTCGAAATACTTTTCCATCTCCAGGGCGGCGGCCATGTCCTCCTCGGACAATTCCTCCCCCGCGAGTTCCTCGACTTCCAACTCCATTTCGTTTTTCATCTGTTTTTTCCTTTTCATGGTCGGTCTGTTCTCGCTTTCTCCGCTTAAAATTATTAGGACGCCGGCGCGGCCTGGATCCGCCGCGCCACCTCGTCCACAACCTCTTCGATCCGTAAATGCGTCGTGTCCACCAGGATGGCGTCCGGCGCCGGTCTCAGCGGGGCGATGGGCCGGTTGCGGTCCTCATGGTCCCTTTGCTTGACCTGCTCGACGATGACGTCGAGGTCCACCTCCTGGTTTTTGCCTTTCAGTTCCAGATACCGCCGCCGGCCGCGTTCGGCCGGGTCGGCGTCCAGAAAGAACTTCCAGTCCGCGTCCGGGAACACGATGGTCCCGATGTCCCTGCCGTCCATGACCACGTTGCCCGAGCGCCCGATCTCGCGTTGCTTGGCCGTCATGATGTCCCGGACCTCCTTGTAGGCCGCGACGACCGCGGCCCCTCTGCCCACCGCCTCGTCCTTGAGGGCGGGGGAGGCGTTCTCGCCGTCCACCAGCAGGGACTGGCCTTCGGGCCGGGGGACGAACTCGAGGTCCAGGCCCCGCGCCACTTCGGCGACCCGTTCCCGGTCGCCCAGGTCGATCCCGCGTTGACGCGCCTTCCAAGCCACGGCCCGGTACATGGACCCCGTTTCGATATAGCGGAACCTCAACTTCGCGGCCACCTGCCGGGCCACGGTGCTTTTGCCGCTTCCCGCCGGGCCGTCAATCGCGATAATCATTCGTCCCTTCGCGTATCCTCGACCGGTGTTTGTTGGCCATGGCGAACGACCGCTCCAGACGGTCGCCCTCCCCGGTCTCGATGCTCGTCTTGATCTGCCCCAGCGTCTCCTGGAAACGGTCGATGAACTCCAGTAGCGGGCCCTTGTTCGCCAGACAGATGTCGCGCCACATCGCGGGGTCGCTCGAGGCGATCCGGGTGACGTCCTTGAAACCGTTCCCGCAGAACCCCGTCACCGGCCCATGCTTTTGGGAGGCCAGCCCGGCCACGGCGTTCACCAGGGCGTAGGCGACGACGTGGGGCAAGTGGCTCACGGCGCCGAATATGTAATCGTGCTCCTCCGGGTCCATGTAAATGACCTGCATGCCGACGCCCTCCCAGAGGGCGGCGACCCGTCCGAGCGCCGACCGGTCGGCGCTCGCGGCCGACGATCGCGCCGGGGCGAACTGGCTGGACTTGGATTGCCCTCGACCATGCTTATCCGCTACCGGCTCCGAGCCCATCGGGTCCAGCGGCGCGCTGGGCGGCGCGAGGACGCATTTCGCGCCGACGAACAGGTCCTTGTCCGCGGACGCCACGCCCGACTTGTCGCTCCCGGCGATGGGGTGCCCGGGAACGAAATGAACGGACCCGGGGAGCAACGGTCCCAGGTCCCGCGCCACCGACGACTTGACGGACCCCACGTCGGTCAAAATGGCCCCCGGCTTGACGGACGGCATCATCATCCGCGTCAGCGTCTTGAAACTGCCGACGGGCGTGCATAGGACGATCAGGTCGGCGTCCTTGACGGCCTCGTTCAAATCCCCGGCATACGCATCGATGACGTTTCTCCGCGCGGCGGTTTCCAGGTTGTCCCGGCTCCGGCCATATCCGACGATATGGCGCGCCAAGCCCCGGTCCTTGCAGGCCAGGCCCAGAGAGCCGCCCAGCAACCCCACTCCGACAATCGCGATCCGGTCGAACAGAATCATGGCGTCACGGCTTCCGCGGATAGGACCCCAGGACCTTCAGGAACAAACACTGCCGGGCCAGATGGTCGAGGGTTTTGGCGATGGGCTTGTCCTCGACATGGCCGTCGAAATCCAGATAGAACAGATATTCCCAAGGCCGGTTGCGAAGCGGCCGGGACTGAATCTTCGTCAGGTTGATCTTGTTCCGGGCGAACGACTGCAACGCCTTGAACAGGGAACCCGCTTCGTCCTTGATGGAAAAAAGGACCGAGGTTTTGTTGCGCCGGGCCCGCTTGGACTTTTCCTTGCCGATCACCAGGAACCGGGTGTGGTTTTCCCTCTGGTCCTCGATTTTTTCGGCGATGACCTTCAACTGATAGAATTCGGCGGCCAGCAAGCCGGCGACCGCGGCGGAGCGCTCGTCCTTGGCGGCCATGCGCGCCGCCAGGGCCGTGCTGGATACGGGGACCTGCTCGACCCCCGGACAGTTCCGGTTCAACCAGTTGCGGCATTGCGCGAACGGTTGCGGATGCGAGTAGATCGTCTGGACCGTTTTCAGGTCGCCGGTCCTCGACATCAGATACAGGGAGATCCCCAGTTTGATTTCGTCGTTGATGATCAGCGGGGAGTCGAAAAACACGTCGAGGGTGAGGTTGACCACCCCTTCGATGGAGTTCTCGATGGGGACGACGCCGTAATCGGCGGCGCCCTTCTCGACCTCCTCGAAAACGCCGTCGATGTTGTAAGCGGGCTTGTAAATCGCGCTGTGGCCGAAACGCTTGAGGGCCGCTTGATGCGTGAACGTGGATTCGGGCCCGAAATAGGCTATGGTCAGGGGTTTTTCAAGGGCCAGCGTGGCCGAAAAAATCTCCCGGAACACCGCGTCGAGGGCGGCGTTGGGGAAAGTCCCGGGGTTCGCGGATTGCAGGCGTTCCATGATCTCCCGCTCCCGATGGGGAACGTGGAAATGGTTGGCGCCGTTCTCCTTGGATTTTTCTTTTCCGATCTGGATGGCGAGTTCGGCCCGCCGGGTGAGCAGTTTTAAAAACTGGTCGTCGATCTTGTCGATCTGTTCGCGTAAATGGACAATCTTCTGCAAAACATTAAACCGCCTTTGCTTGGATTTTCGAATATCTTGGGAGATTTCGAATGGAGTGATTGATAATTCCACACTTGGAGCCTAAATTGCAAGTAAAATTTTCAGAAAGCCCCGGCGGGAACGCGAAACGCCGTCTTCGGCGTCTCCTATCAACCCATCAAGAACAGGCGGAACCCATTATGATTTTACTCGAATTCAGCATGTCCCCCATGGACAAGGGGGAAAGTCTCAGCCCGTACGTCAGCCGGTCCCTGGAAATCGTCGCCAACAGCGGCCTGGACTACCGTCTCACCGCCATGGGCGCCATCCTGGAGGGGGAATGGGACGAGGTCATGGGCGTGGTCAAACAGTGTTACGAGAAAATGCGCTCCGACTGCAACCGCGTCTCCCGCTCCATCAAGATCGATTACCGGAAAGGCCGCGAGGGGCGGCTGGAATCGAAAATCGCCTCGGTGGAATCCAAACTTAAAAAGACCTTGAAGAAATGATCCGCGGATGAACGCCGGAGGCGGCGATGACGCCGCGCGATCGCCCGAAAAAGGTTCCCGCCTCGGCGTACGCCGGAGGCGGCATTGAACCCGGCGTCACGCCGGCGCGCTATTTGAAAATCGCCGAGGAGTTGTTGAACACGTCGATGATGAGGGTGGCCGTGGTGTTGAGCGATTGGGCGGTGAAGATGGCCGAACCTTCTTTCACGCCCGTCAGGCTGACGGAGAACGTCACCGTTTTAACTTGCCCTCCCAGAACAGCCGCCGTGGTTCCGGCGAATGCCGTCCCCGCCGCCAAGGTAACGGTATCGGTGGGTTTGCTCACCGTCCCCGTGGCGGAGGACGTAAAATTCGCTATGATATCCAGCTTCGACGCGATGGTGTCGGTGGTGGTGATGGGGTGGGCCGCGAAAATCGGGCTTCCCGTGCCGTCGGTCAAGGGACAAGTGCCGCTGACTTTGGAGCATGAAACTTGGATCGAGATGAGGGCTATGTCGCCCACGGCGATTTTGGTGCGGTTGGAGGACACGTCGATTTTGGTGATCTCGCCGGTGACGGAAGAACCGCCAACGGTGATGGTGTCGCTCCCCGTCCCGGTGGTCGAGCTTTTCACGGCGTCGCCGCAGGCCGCGAGGACGAGAAACGCTCCCAACAGGGCGGACAGCGCCGCCGTCCGTCGCCTCGAGGCCGCGCGAATAACGGAGCCGCGCGATCTTTCCCGCGAGCCGGCATGACCCGGCCAGCCGTTCCCGGACCTTTCCCCGGATATCCCCATGGTTTTCATAAAACCCTCCTCGCTAATGAATCAGTTTTCCAGGACCTGGCGCAGGACCGGCTCTGGAACCCCGTCTGTAATTTCGACTTCGCCAATGTCCTTGACCAGCACAAAGCGGATGTTCCTGTCGGTCGCTTTTTTATCCAGGTACATGGCCTCGACGATCGCCTCGGGACCCAGGTCCGGCAGTTTGTCGGGCAGGCCCAGCTTCCCGATCAACGCGCGCAGACGCCGGCAGACCTCTTCCGAACAATAACCGGCCGCTTTCGAGAGTTCGGCGGCGTAAACCATGCCGACGGCCACCGCCTCCCCGTGTTTCATCCCCGAATAACCGGTCAACGCCTCGACGGCGTGGCCGATCGTGTGCCCGAAATTGAGGACCATGCGGTACCGGCTTTCCCGCTCGTCCTTTTCGACGACCCCGGCCTTGATGGCGCAGGAGGTCTCGACGATGCGCTCCAGGCACGCCGGGTCGAGGGCCAGGATGGCCCCGGCGTTGTCGTCGATGAAATCGAACAACGCCCGGTCGGCGATCACGCCGTACTTGACGACCTCGGCCATGCCCGCCCGGAACTCGTCGAAGGGCAGGGTCTTGAGCGTGTCCACGTCGACGATCACCGCCCTGGGCTGATAAAACGCGCCGATCAGGTTCTTGCCGCGCGGATGGTTCACCGCGGTCTTGCCCCCGACGCTACTGTCCACCTGCGCCAGCAGGGTGGTGGGGACTTGGACGAACGGCACGCCGCGCATGAACGTCGCGGCGGCAAAACCGGTCAGGTCCCCGACCACGCCTCCGCCCAACGCCACCAGGACCGACTGCCGGTCGCAACCGCATTCCACCAGCCGGTCGAAGAGCCTGCCGGCGACTTCGAGCGATTTCGACGCCTCGCCTTCCGCAACCTCCGCGTACGCCGTCCGGAACCCGGCTTTTTGCAACGAGGCCGTCACGCCGTCGCCGTACAGCCGGCGGATGCCCGGATGCGTGACGACGACGGCGGAGTTCCCTTTGACCAGACCCCGTAAAAACTCCCCCGTCCGCGCCAGGAGATTTCGGCCGATCAGGATTTCGTAGCTCCGCTCGGCCAGGTCGATTTTCAACTTCCTCATGACGGGCCTTGCAGGTTCTTCACGACGGACGGGGTGATGAATATCAACAGCTCGTCCACGATGTCTTGCTTGATGAAGGCCTTGAACAAGTTCCCCAGCAGGGGCATTTTATGCAGGAACGGCACCCGCTTGTCGTTCTGGCTCACGGTATTTTCATAGAGGCCGCCCAACACCGTGGTGTCTCCGTCGCGGATCAGCAATTCCGTGCGCGCCTCCTTGGTCAGGATCGTGGGGACGCCCTGCACGGTCTTGGAAAAGTCCGCCGAATTCTTTTTCGCCTGGATGTTCATGAGTATGGTCTTGTCGTCGGTGATGTGCGGCGTCACCAGCAACTCGATGGTCGCGTCGACGAACTCGATCTTCGTCCCGTCCTGGGAGACGGTGGCGTAGGGGATCTTGCGTCCGCTCTGTATCCGGGCCTCTCTATTGTCCATGGTGGTGACCTTGGGGCTGGAGAGGATGCGCAGTTTGCCTTCCGTCTCCAAGGCGGTGAGCTGGATGTCGAGGACCACGTCCTTGGCCAGGCTCCCCAGCGACAACCCGATGCCGGCCCCGGAGTTGGGGAGTATTTTCTCCGCTTGCGCCAGGTCGACCAGGAATCCCTTGTTGGTCGCCGTGCTCGAGCCGAATTTGACGGTCGAGGGGAAATCCTTGGCGGTGACGAACGTGCCCGAGGACCCCCATTGGATCCCCAGGTTCTGCGCGATGTCCCGGTTGACCTCCACGATCCGCGCCTCGATGAGGACTTGCGGGGTGGGATGGTCCACCCGCTTGATCACGTTGATCATCTCGTTAAGGCGCGGGCGCACGTCCGACAGGATCAGGGTGTTGGTGCGGGGGTTGACGGAGATTTGCCCGCGCTCGCTCTTCACGGCCTTGAGGGCCTTCACCAGTTCGCTGTTATCGGGGTTGGGGATGTTTTTGTTCGGTCCGGTGATGTCCGCGTAGTTGATGGTGATCATCTCCGTTTCCAGTTCCCCGGCCAGCAGGGCTTCCCGGTTGGCCTTCTGTTTTCTTTCCTTGGCCGCCCGGCGGTCCTCTTCCTCGGCGGCGACTTCCTTGACGGTGACGATGCGGACGATCTTCTCGAAACATTGCCGGCTCAAATTGTTGTTCTTGAGGATGAGTTCCATGGCCTGGTTCCAGGGGACGTCGAGCAGGCGCGCGTTGACGGTCCCCTGCACGGACGGGGACAACACCAGATTGAACCCGGAAACCTCCGACAGGATGCGGAAGATGTTGGTCAACTGCGCGTTCTGGAAGTCCATGGAAATGGGTTCCTTGCTACCGGCCAGCAACTTGTAGCATTGTTCCTCCGTGAACATGGTCATGCTTTGCTCGGGCTCCCCCGTTTTGGCGGGGGTTGCCTTCGCGGCCTCGGCGGGGACCGGTTTCGCTTCGGCGGCGGGCGCCGGGACCGCCGGCGACGGGACGGCGGCCATGGCGGGCGCCTCTTTCAGATTGACCTGCACCTTGTTATTGGCGGAGCGGACGATCTCGTAGGCAGTGGGCTGTTTGAGCGCGATCTCCAGGCGCAGGACCTGCGCTTCGTCGAAAAACAACGGCCGTACGCTTTCCACGACGCCCTTGTTCACCGTCATCGGGTCCTGAAAAACTCCCATGCGGGTCTTGGGGATGTCCATCACCAGGCGGAGCGGGTTGTGTAGCCGGAACGCGGTGTATTGGAGATTGCCGGAGGATTCCACGGTAACGGCGACCCCGTCCTTGCCTTCCTCCGCGGTCAGACGGGTGATGGTAAAGAACTCCGGTTCGGGGGAGGGTTTCCGCGGGCTTTGCGGAACCTGGGCCAGTTCGACCCGCCCGGACGCGGCGGCTCCCTCCTTCGCTACCGCGCGCCTCTTCTGGAAATCCGGGGCGGCGGAACCGGAGGTCCCGACGAAAATCAGGACGATGGATAAATAAAACAACAATCCGCGTAATGGTTTATTAGTCACGGGCGTGCCTCATTCTTTGGTTGTCGCGTTTGGATACAATTCGACCTCGCGGGTTTGGGACAGGACGGCTCCCTTGAAATCCCGTTGCCGCTCGACCACCGCCACTTTAACCTGGTCGATGGACTCGACGACCCCGTAGTTCGGCCCTAAAATCGTCCCTTTGCGCACCGTATGCCCCTGCTTGTCCGGGGTCTCGAACAGCGCCACCGGGTCCATGCCGTTCCAGAGCACCCCCGCCAGTTTCAAGGATTCGTAGGGCGTCTGCAGGGGAGTGGACAGGATCACGTCGGGACCCTTTTTCCCGGCCTTTTGGATCAGCTCCTTGTAAAAGGCTATCGCGTCCAGGTACTCCCGGTCGCTCAGCGCGTAGACCTCCTTCTCGTTCCTGAACAGACGGGCATAGTGCTCAAGGTCGCCGTACATGATCGGGTCGGCGTCCTTGAGGCGCTTATAGATTTCGAGCGGGATCGGCGTCAACACCTTCAGCTCGGGGCCAAACCTCTGTACCTTGGCTTTTTTGGTTTCGTCCGCCGCCTCTTCTTCCTTGGCGAGTTCCTTGGGAAGCTCGAATTTCGCCAACCCTTTTTTCTCCGGAAAGATCGGCTTGAAGGGGTCCCGCCGGCCGACAAAAAGGAACCGGATCCCCGGGGGAAGGGCTTGCTGAAGCGTCAGCAAATTGTCCTTCTCGGACTTCAGTCCCGCCACGATCTTGGCCAAACTGCCTTCCACCGCGTCCTCCATCCGTTTCTGCGCCTCAAGCGCCCCTTTCGCCCGGGTCTGGTAAAACCACTGGCCGGGAGGGGAGCCGGCGAAACTCACGAACTGCGAAAGCTCGTCGTCCGAAAGGGCGTCATAGGTATGGTGCAGGGACAGCCAGACGCGCTCCTTCAAGGGTTTGAGCAACGACCCTTTCAAATTCTCCGTGGCGGCGGCGATCGCCTCGTTTCCAAAACCCTCGTCCAGCGGCGACAAAACCTGAAACTGCGATTGGGCCGAAACGACGAGACGGCGCGTTTCCTCCAAGGCCCGTTCCAGTTTTTTCACCGCGTCGAACCGCTTCTTGGAAGGCATTCGGGACCGCAATGCCTTTGCCGCCCTCGCCACCTTCTGGTTCAAGTCCAGGCCCTGGATTTCGACCTCCATGGCCACGATTTTCCGTCCCAGCGGCGACAGAAACCACTGGAGGGACTCCGCCAGGTTGGCCCGGTCGTAATGCGTTTCGAACACGCGGAAGACCGCGCGGTAATACTCCTTGGAATCGAACGTGTCGGAATACACCTTGGCCGCGATCACAATCTCGTCCGGCGGCAGGCCGAACAGTTGAAGCCGGCTTCCATCGGCCAGGGCCGCCGCGTTCATGCGTTGCAAGTCCTTTTTCAGCCCGCTGGCCTCGAACAACTTTTCAATCTGCGCGATTTGCGCGGAAGCGGGCCCGGCCCCGTCTTTTCGCGCGAGGGGGGGACCGGCGCCTTCGGCGCCCGCCGGAAACCCGCCGGATGCCCCCGCAAGGACCGCCAGGGAAACGGCCGCCGCTAAAATTTTAGACCTTTTCCTCATCGTTTGTTGTCCCGGTCATTCAAATCCACGCAAAACCTCCGCCTCCGGACCCGGAAATCATTTGGCCGGGGACTTGTCCTCCGCCCCATCGATGTAACCATACGTCCTGGCCTTGATGGAGGTGATCAACGCCGGTTTTTTCACTTCCTCCTGGGGCTCCTCTTCCTCCTCGCCCTTCTTCGCCTTCTTTTTGGCTTTGGGCTGGGGCATCTCCATATTCAACGACGACACGTTGATCACCCGCAAGAGGTCGTGCAACTTATCGAAAAAACCCACGGTATTCCAAAAATCCCCGCGCCACTCGACGACGATGGGGATCTCCTTGTAATAATCGCCAACGGCGCCCTCCTCGATCCGGAACATGGAAATTTCCACGCCGAGTTCGTTTTCGAACTCGCTGACCTTGTTCAGCAACGCCGGGATCTCGCTCAACAGGGGCATCCCCCGCTTGGCGTTGGCGAAATCGTGGAACGTCGCGGCGAGGTCCTTTTGCGTCGCTCCGGTCCTGGCCACAAGCTCCTCGTCGCTTTTCAGCTTCTTCTCGGCCTCCTGTTTTTTCGCGGCCAGGGCGGCGAAATCGTCCTGGGCCCAGGAGTACAGGGTGAAATAATGGACGGCCAGCAGGAAAAGGCCGATGCCCGCCGCCCCCAGCAATAGATGGAGAAACTTGACTTTCTCCAAGGCCTCGTATGGCAATTTGTCGAAAATCTTGTCCAGCATATCAGGCGCTTTTTATCTCTCCGGTATAACAATACAAGGTGAAATGGCGGACCGGTATCGTCGCCTTTTCCGGTTTCTCCATCTTGAACAGAAAAACCCGTTTGAAATAAGGGACCCTCTCCAGCGACTCGATGAACCGCGCGACGGAGTCCTCGGAGAAAAACCATCCCTTGATCTCGATGAATTCCTCCTTGCGTTCCTCTTTCTTCTTGTCGTCTTTCTTCTTGTCGCCCTTGACGGGGTCTGTCACGAAGATGGTCGGGACGTTTTTCCTTTGTAGGTCCAGCCACTCCTGCGCCTTGATGCTTTCGAACCACAGCCCGTCCGGGACCGCCTTGTAAATGTCGAACAAGGTCTGCGCGGTGGGGACCTGCTGGGTCCTCAGGGTTTGCACGCCATCGATGATCTGCGACAACCGGCTCATCTGGGACTGCATCTTCCGCACGGCCTTCACTTTCCCGTCCAGGGCCTTGATCTGGTCCTCCACCTCCGCGATTTCAGCCTGCAAGCCGCCCAGTTTGGCCTGCTCGACCGACCAACTGATGGCCGCCATCAACAGCGCCGCCAGGACGACGCCGGCCGCCGCCGTCACATGCTTCTGGACGACGACTCTTTTTAGTTCCTGTCGATAGTCGTAAAGGTTGATGGCGATCATCGCGCCGTCCTCACTTGTAATCGAATTTCCGGGTGGCCAGACCGATGGCCACCGCGGCGATGGGCGCCATCCGGGACGCCATTTCCCGGTCGAATTTCTTGCCGATTTTCACCGCCGCGAACGGGTCGAGAAGCTCCGCGGGGGCCCCCAGTTTTTCGCCCAGCAGGCCGGCGGCCCCTGGCACCAGGGCCCCGCCGCCGGAAACAAAAACGCGTTCGACCTGGGTGTTGGTCGTGGCGCTGAAAAACTCGAACGACTTTTGCACCTCTTCGGCGATTTTCCCGAAAGAGCCGGCCAGGACGCGGACCGCGTCCTCCCTTTCGACTTTTTCGGGCAGTTCGCCCCGCTTGATGGCTTCCGCCTGTTCGTAGGACACGCCGAACTCCGACATCAACTTTTGCGTGCAGGACGACCCGCCCACAGGGATGTCGCGGGTGAACGCGGTGAAACCGTTCAAAACGATGTTGACGTGCGTGAACGTCGCCCCCAGGTCGAGCAGGGCGACCGACCCCAACCGGGACAGGTCGCGGGAAACGCCGAGGGCGTTGACTATGGCGAACATGTCCAGGTCCACGATCACCGGCTTCAGTCCGGCCTCCGCCAGGATCCCCGTCCGGCTGTCGATCAATTCCCGCTGGACGGCCACCAGCAGGATCTCCATCTTTTCCTGGTCGCTTTCCTCCTCCGGCTCGGCGGCAACCCCGCGCCCGATGATCTGAAAGTCGATGCTCACGTCGTCGATGTCAAAGGGGATATATTGCTCGGCCTCATGGTTGATCGACAGGACCAGTTCCTTCTCGCTCATCATGGGGACCTTGATCTTCTTGACGATGACCGCCTCGCCCGCCACCGAAACCGCGGCATGCCGGGTCGGAATCTTTTCCGCCTTGACCAGGCGGCTGAGAGTGTCGATGACGACGTCTTCTTTTTTGACCACCCCGTCTACTATGGCCTCGCTTTCCAGAGGCATGAGACCGAAACTCAACAATTCGTATTTGTCGCGGACGCCCGCAAGCTGGGCCACCTTTATGGAATGGGAGCCGATGTCGATGGCTACCAAAGGGGTTTTAGCCGAAAGAAACATTCCGTAATCCTTGTTCTCCAGTGTGTCGATTCTAAATCCGCCGCATGAAACCCGCCCGCCGGTCCTCCCGCGGACTTGCGGCCAGCGCGCCCGCGCCGACTGCCGGGCCTGCCTTGCCAAGGCCCGCCTGACCGGAAACAAATACCATGACCTTACCTAAGCCCCTGTTCTCTTTAACCTGGTTTTGCTTTTCGAGTTTTCACCCAAATCGTCGCCCAGGAAAACCTTGCTCCGGTCTCCCAGCTTGTACCCCAAGGCGAGAATGATCTTTCGCTTGGTGTCCAAACGGCAATTATTCCCCTTTTCAATCCGGTCTATCGTCTGAACCG
>JACRGP010000001.1 GCA_016217765.1 Nitrospinota bacterium
CAATCCGCTGGGTTCCTTGATCCTGCCCTCGACCCAGGAATAGCCTCCCCAGAACTTCACATTGGTTTTCATGAAATACGTTTGATAGTCCGCCTTGAGATCGGCCCCGTAAATCTCCGCCTCGCCGATGTTGTCGGCGATTTCGAAACCGCGGATGATGCCCCCGTCAATAAAGGTCGAAGGTTCGGCCTTGAAAACGTTCGCGATGGTATCCTCGACCTCGGTGTAGAAAAAATTGCCGGAAACGATAAAATCCGGGGTCAGGTTGTGGATCAGGTCTGCCTCGTAGGTCCGGGTTTTTTCCGGTTGCAGGTTGGGATTCGGGAGGTGGAAAAAATCGCTGATGTATCTGCCCTGCGCGTCCTTAACGCCCGTGAAGGAACCGAAATGTTCATGCGATATACGCGATGTCGGGGCAAGAAAAGCTTCCCCGTAAAGCAGTTTCACGACGGTGTCCTTGACGGGTTTAAACACCATTCCCGCGCGCGGATTGACGCTTTCGCCGAACCGGGTATCGTAGTCGAACCGCAGGCCGACCGTGGTACTGAACCAATCGCTCCATTTCGATTGCGCCTGCAAGTAACCGCCGTAATTTTGATAGTTGATTTCGAATATTTTCAGCGGCAGGGTGTTGTCCGTTCCCAGGTAGAAGAACCCCTGATCGTTCGCGTCGCGGCCGGTGTCGAACTGACTCGGCAGGTCGGGCGTTTTGGGGATGTGATCGAAGTTTTCGAAGGCAACCCCTCCGATCAGCCCGTGGTTCTTGTCCATCCGGTAATTCATCTGTTGCTCCAACTTCAACTTGGCGCCCTTCGCGTATTTGAACGACCGGAAATTGGCGAAGCTGTTGGTGAATCCGGAACCGGGCTGAAGCTCGTAGACGGAATAATGGACCAGCGATTCCCCGGACAGGTCCGGACTGAAATCGGCTTTATACTTTCCATGGTAGGAGTCGATGCGCGTTTCCCAAACGGCGTCCTTCGCGTAGATCGTGTTCCGAGGTTGGTTCCCCGTAGTTGACGGATGACTCAGAAACGACTCCGTCATCCCGAGGAAAAACTTTTTGTTAAAGTCCAGGTTTGCGTATGCGCTATAACTCTCGGTGGGGGCGGTGAAAGGCTCCCGCTCCGCCGCTCTCCGAAACACCGTGCCGTCCGTGTTCAACGCATCCGTTTTTCCGAAATATTGCGGATAGGACTTGGACAAATCGGGGTTCTGCGAGCTGTTCCAGTGCCCGCCGACAACCAGATCTATTTTATCGGTCAACAATTTGCCGAAATTCAAATAATTGTAGTAGTAATCGTCCGTCCCCACGGCTGAGGACACCTCCACGCCGTCAATCCGCTTGGCGTCTTGCGTGATGATGTTGACGACCCCCGTGAAGGCATCGGCCCCGTAAAGCGCCGAGGCGGGGCCAAAGATTACCTCCACCTGTTCGGCGTGAAATAGCGGGAAATTGTCGGCTATGGGTATGTTTTCCCCCGTCGGCGAACCGGTCCGTATCCCGTTCTGCATGACGATGAATTTATTGTTCCCGACGTTTCCGCGGATGGTCACTTGATTGAAAAACTCCTCCGCCGATTTGCGGTTGACGTCGATTCCCGGCAGATCCTCAAGCAGGTCGGAAAGGTTCACGTAGCCGCGTTCCCGGATCTGTTGCCGGGTAATGACGGTGATGCTGGCCGGGGCGTCGAAGGCTTTCTGGTTGGTCCGGGCCGCCGTGGTCGTGTCGATCGACATCAACTCGGAAAGCGACATTTTGCTCAGCGTGTCGACCGAAAGGTCTTCCGCGGCTCCGGGAGCCCGCCAAAGAATTGAAACAAGCAAGGCCACGATGGCCGATTTGACGAATATGTTGTTTTTGCGCATGCGTATTCCGTCCGCCAGGTTTAAAATTTGTAACTCAAGCCGGCATAAATTTTCCTTGGGTCCTGCGGCGAAAAAATAAAGGACTGCCGGAGCGCGGCCGCGTTGAAATAGTTCTCGTCCAGAAGATTGCGAACGTCGATGAAAAAGGACAGCCCTTTGTAAAAATCGTCCACTCCCGCGTGGAGGTTGACCAGCGCATAGGACGGAACTTTACCGGTTGAGACGGAACTGAAAAGGGAGGTCCTGTCGATCCATGAAAATTTAGGGGTGATAAAGTATTTTTCCGCGTAGCGTACCGTCGCTCCTCCTTTTACGTGGTTTCTCGCCGTCAGGCCGAGCGGCCCCTCGCCGCCTCCGGGAAGGTCCTCGCGCCCATCGACCCAGGAATAACTTCCCCAAAACTTGATATTGGTTTTATGCAGGGCCAGTTGATAGTCCGCCCGCAGGTCGCCGCCGAAAATGGTCCTCTCTCCGGAGTTTTCGAACCGGGAAAAACCGCGGATTTCCGCGCCTTCGATGAAATGGGAGATTTCATTTTTCACGACGGACGTTTGCGCGTCGCTCACCCGCGTATAAAAACCCGAGGCTTGAACTATAAAGTTCCGCGTGACGTTATGGACGATATTGGTCTCGACCGTCCTTAGTTTTTCGGGTTTCAAATCGGGATTGGGCAGGTTGAAAAAATTGCTGATGTACTCGCCGCTGGCGTTTTTGGCGCCGGTGAAGGAGCCGAAAAACCGGTACGCGAACTCGGCGGGGGGCGCCCGGAAGGATTCTCCGTAAAGCAGTTTGAGGGTCGTGCTTTCCGCGGGCGTTACGATGAGGGCCGCCCTGGGGTTGACGGCGTCCCCATACCGGGTATTGTAGTCGTACCGGACTCCCACAACGGTGGAGACCATGGGGGCCCAAGCGGATTCGGCCTGGACATATCCGGCGTAGTTTTGGTAATTCAGGTCGTAAATTTTTATGGGCAGGGAATTGTCGGTGTTGGGAAAGAAAAAATTCTGCCGGTCGGGGTCCCGGCCGGTGTCATATTTTTGGGGCAGATCGGGAGTTCGCGGGATGGAGTCGAAGTTCTCGAAAACGAATCCTCCGATCGCGCCATGATCTCGATCGATTTGGTAGTTCAGTTGCTGTTCGAGCTTCAGCTTGTCGCCTTTCGCATATTTGAAAGCGGCGAAATCCGGCCCGATGTTGGTAAACTTTGTGTCGGGGAGCAACGTGTAAATCGAGTAGTCGACCATCGATTCCCCGCGGAGCGAACCGCCGAAATCGTGTTTGTACCGACCGTTGTAGGTTTCGATGGACGTTTCCAGGACCGCGTCTTTCCCAAACCGGGTTTGCTCGGGTTTAAACCCCGTCGTCGTCGGATGGCTGAAAAAGGAGCGCGTCATGCCGCCGGTGAATTTTTTGTCGTAATCCAGTTTCATGTAGGCGCTGTAACTATTCGTGGGGGCGGCGAAGGGTTCCCGGTTTTCCGCGCTGACGATGACCCGTCCGTTCGACACGAGGTCCTTTTTTTGAAACGCTCCCTCATACGTTTTTGACAAATCGGGGTTTTGCGAATCATGCCAGTGGCCGCCGAAGGTAAGGTGTGTCTTTTCCGTGATTTTTTTTCCGAAGTTCAGGTAATCGTAATAATAATCATCGGTCCCAACCGCCGAGGAGACCTCCACGCCGTCGATTTTTTCGGCGTCTTGCGTGATGATGTTGACGACCCCGGCGAAAGCGTCCGCGCCATAGAGGGCGGAGCCGGGGCCAAAGACCACCTCCACGCGTTTGGCGTGAAATAATGGGAAATTGTCCTGCACGGGGATCAATTCGCCGGTCGGAGAACTGGTCCGGATGCCGTCCTGCATGATTATGAAATTGTTGTTGCCGCCGTGTCCGCGGACCGATATCTGCGTATAAACCCCCGTGGTGTTGCGGTTGACGTCCACGCCGGGCAGTTCCTCCATCAAGTCGGCGAGGTTGACGTAACCTCGCTCCCGGATTTGCTGTCTGGTAACCACGATCACGTTCGCGGGGGCCGCGGACAACCGCCGGGCGGATTTCGAGGGAGTCACCACCTCGACCTCCATCAACTCGGAAAGCGACATTTCCCGTAGCGTGTCTATTGAAAGGTCTTGCGAGTTGCCGGCGGCCGGCCAAAGGATCGAGATAAGAAAAACCGGCGGGGCCAGAAAGATGAACGCGTTTATTTTGGACATAGGCGCTCCATCGTTAAAACCTAAGGGTGGCGTTGCCGAAAAACGCCCTCCCCGAGCGCAAGGGGATCGTGTTGATGACGCCCCTGCCGACTTCGGGGAAATACAAGTTCTCGTCCAGCAGGTTTTCGCCGAAAAGCCCGAGTGTCAGGTCGGGCAAGCCGTCCAGCCCGGTAACCTTGCGGATTTTCATGGAGGCATTGGCGGTCAAAAAGTTGTAACTGTCGGCGGCGGGGTTGACGGGCCTGCTCCCCGGCATCCTCCCGGACGCCGAAAAGTAACTGTTGAACAAGCCCAGAGAATAGCCTTTGTCCCAATTGTACGCAATCCCGGTTTTGAGCATCAGTTTCGGGACGCGTCCTATGTCCGCATTGCCCGTGTCGTCATAGTTGTACTGTCGGCTGATCGATCCGGTCAAATCGATCCGCCGGGTGAGGGCGGCCTTGCCCTCCAGTTCGATCCCCTGGTAATCGATGGAGCCCCTATTCACAATCTTTAGCCCTATGGGGTCGGAGATCACCTTGACGGTATCCGTCTGATGGCTTCTATAATACGTCAGCGCCGCATAATATTTCGGAGTAGCGTAAAAAAGCTGGGCGTCAAACGTCGAGATTTTCTCGGGGCGGAGACCGGGGTCGCCGATGGAAACCGCGGTGGTCGTTTGCTCGGCGGCGGTGGCGGAACGGAACGCCTCGCCATAGAGCAATTTCACGCCGGAATCGGGATTGAAGTTGACGATGACGCCTCCGCGCGGCGAAAAATCGTAATCGATGCCCTGGGGTTTGTTGACCTGAAGGCCGGCGATCAATTTCAAAAAGCTCAAGGGGGAATAATCGCCTTGTAAATAAGCGCCAAAACGGTCGTTCGAGTAGGGGACCCTCTCCGTGATCAATTGGGCTTCTATCTTTTGGTAAGTAAAACCGGCGACGGCGTTTATTTTGTCGAATAACAGGCCGCTCGCCGACGGTTCGAGAAGAAACTCGTCGACGTTCCGGCGCCGTCCTTGCGAGTCGCCGTCCGTGCCGTTATAGGTGAAGTTGAATTTGCCCTTCCAGTCCCTGGGCAGGTCGCGGTCGAATTGCGCGTCGAAAAAATTACGCTCCCAATCGGACGTGAAATTCGTGCCCCTCCAGCCGGCCAGGCCGGCGTAGATATTATCGTCGTTCCTGCCGCTGAAAGCGGTCAGCGTCGTTCCTTTATAACTTCCCCGGGCGAAGAGGCCGCGGCCCTTCCTGGCAAAGTCTCGCGTGTTGTCGATGCCCGATTCGTCCACGGCCCGAAAAGGCCAACCGTCGCTGTCCAGGAATTTGCCCGCGACCATGAGGCCGGCGCCGTCGACTTTTTGACCGGCCGCGCCGGAAGTGAAGACCGTATTGTAGGAGGCGTATCCCGCCGTCACCGAACCCTGCAACTTTTCCGCCGGTTCCTTGGTGACGATATTGATCGCGCCGGCGAACGCGTTGCTCCCGTACAACACCGAGCCCGGTCCTCGAACGACCTCGATTCTCTTGATAATTTCGAGCGGGATGTTCCGATAGACGGGCGCGGCGATCGTGCCGTTGAAGCTCTCGCGCAGGGGCCGGCCGTTGAGCAGGATGAGCGCGTGATTGTCCAGGCCCGACGGGGCCTGTCCCCGGATGGAGGTGATGGAGTCGCGGAAGAGTCCGGTGCTATAGCCATAGGTGTTGGGCAGGCGGAGCAGGAGGTCGCGCAGGTCGGTCGCGCCGTAATTTTCGATGTCCCTGGCCGTTATCACCGAAATGACTCCCGGGGCGTTTTCGATTCTTTCCTCGCGTTTGGACGCCACCGATATGGCCATGAGTTCCTCTATGTCGAGGGAAAGCAACTCCTCCATGGACGCGGTATCGCCCCTTGGTTCCGCGGCGTGGACGGGGAAAGACCCGGACGCCCATAGAATCGCGGTCAATAATACTGCGGGCGGAATTTTCATGCGATTTCCGGCGTTTTCCGTTTTCCAAAAAAAGTCTGATTATTTTATACTTTCGCCGTAAATATATAAACGACTATTTTTTAATGGTTTTGCGGGGGGATCATATTTCCCCGGTCCTCTTGTATTCGCTAACCAGGTTGTGCGCGAGGCGGGTGGGCTCTGGTATGCGGTATCGGGTCGTGCATTGCAGGGTCCAGCGGACGGCGCTGTCGATGTCGATCTTGTGCCCTGGAGAGACAAAGACCGGCTTGCAATTGTCGCGGGTGCGCGCGACGGCGCCCAGAGGTTCTCCCGCGTCGTTCAGGAGAGGGGAGACGGAGCCTTTCTCCTGGCCGGGTTCTTCATAACGGCCGGTCAGCCTGCTTTTGGCGCAACCGACGGTCGGGCAGTCCAAAAACAGGCCGAGGTGCGAGGCCAATCCCAGTTTCCGCGGATGGGCCAGGCCCTGGCCGTCGAAAAATATCAGGTCGGGCGCGGGTCCGATCCGCGCGAACGCTCTCAGCAGTAGCGGCGCTTCGCGGAAGGACAGCAGGCCGGGAACGTAGGGGAATTTCACCGTCCCCTTGACGGCGAACTTTCCGGCGGGCTGGAGGCTGGGGAACCGGAGCAGGACGACGACGGCAAAGGCGGCGTCCGAGGCCTTGTCAAAGGCAATATCCGCTCCGGCGACGATTTTGGGCGGGTCGCTCCTGGGTTCCAGGACGATTTGCCGGGCCAGGCGGTTCTGAATACCGACGGCTTCTTTTGGCGACACGTCCCAGGCGTGGAGCGGGATTATTTTCATCGGGCGGTATGCGCCGGAACGGATTACAGGGTAATCCGGACGCCGTTGTTTTTAAAACTGCGGTTCGCCGCTTCGGTGAACCGCATATATTGCAGGCCGGTCTCGAACGTAGTATAGTTCACCGTTTCCATTCCGCGGATGCAGTTGACGAACTCCTCCTCCGCGCGCCATCGTCCTTCGTCCTCGGGCGGGATGGTTACGGCTTTCGCGTCCCGGTCGTTTTGCGACGCGAATTGCAATTCCCCGTCCGGAGCGAAACGGTAATGCAAAGTTCCGCGTTCCCCGAGGATTTTCAGCGAGGGCGGCCCGGCGCGCAGTCCCGCTTCGCTGATCAGGAACGATCCTTGGACGCCGTTCATCATCCGCATTTGGACGGCGAGATAATCGGGGATTCCGGTCTTTTCCATTTTTCCCGAATCGGGGTCCGGGAAGGCGTCGTTGAAGACGCGCGCCTCGGCGCTCACCCATTCCGCGGGACCGAACCAGCGCAGGATGGATTCGTAGGCGATACCCAGGACCATGATGTTCTTGCCGCTGTATTTCGCGTTTCTCCGCCAATGGGCGGGCCCCTTGGCGGGGGGGACACGGCCCAGTTGATAGTCGAGATGAAAGTAGAGCGGTTTGCCCAATTTGTCCTGTTCCAGATATTGGGAAACGGTTTTGTCGATCCTGAGGGTGAAAGGGGAGGGGACGAGCTGGGCGACGCAACGGGGGTTCTCCCTGGACGTCCGGAGCATTTCCCTTGCTTCCTCCTCGTCCATGGCCATGCGGGCTTCGCACAGGACGTGTTTCCCCGAGTTGAGGGCCAGGCAGGCGACCTCGCAGTGCAGGTAGGGCCAGGTCCCGATCAGGACCGCGTCGACGTCTTTCGAAAGAACGACTTCGCGCCAGTCGGCGCGGACGCGGGGGATATTGAACCGCTCGGCGACGGCCTGCCCGGATTCCACCGACCGGTTGGCGATTTCCAGGATTTCCACCCCCGCGATGGACTGTAGTTTCGGGATGTGCACTTGGCGCGCGTTTTGTCCCGCCCCTACGATTCCGATGCGTATCGTTTTCATCCTCGCCGTTTGTATGGTATTTTATAGTTCAACGCCCCGTTCCTGTTCCAGGGGACCTGCCTTTGGGAGCTGAAACATGGATTATCAGATGAAAATACTGGTCGTCGAGGACAATCTGACCACCCGGCTTTTTATCAAAAAGGGTTTGAAAAAACTGGGGTTTGCCAATATTGTCCTGGCGGACGACGGCACTCATGCCTTGATCGAGATGAAGCGCGCCAAGTTCGACTTGATTTTGTCCGACTGGAACATGCCGAACATGGACGGTCTGTACTTTCTCCAGGAAGTCAAAAAGATCAAGGAGGTCAAGAACACGCCTTTCATTTTGATCACCGCCGAAACGGACGTCCAGAAGGTAAGACAGGCGATGCGCGCCGGCGTCGACCAGTATATCGTCAAACCCTTTTCTCCCAGCGCCCTGGAGGCGAGGATCAAGCAAGCCTTCGGCGAAACGGTATTCAGGCCGCCAAGGACTACTTGAAATCCTCCCTTTCTCCCCGCCTATTTTAGGCCGGCATCCCCGCGCAAGGCTTCCGCTTTATCGGTGACTTCCCAGGTGAATCCCGGTTCGTTCCGGCCAAAGTGCCCGTAGGCCGCGGTCTGTAAAAACTTCGGTTTTCTCAGGTCGAGGGTTTTGATGATGCCCGCCGGTTTCAGGTCGAAGTGGCTACGGACCAAGTCCCCCAGGATGTCCGGGTTGACCTTCGAGGTGGCGAAGGTGTCGACGGAGACCGAAACGGGGTCCGCCACGCCAATGGCGTACGCGATCTGGATCTCGCACCGGTCGGCGATGCCCGCCGCGACGATGTTTTTCGCGATGTACCGGGCCATGTACGCGGCGGAGCGGTCCACTTTTGTCGGGTCCTTGCCCGAAAAGGCGCCGCCGCCATGGCGGGCGAATCCGCCGTAGGTGTCGACGATGATTTTGCGTCCCGTAAGGCCACAGTCCCCGTGCGGGCCGCCGATGACGAACCGGCCCGTGGGATTGATGTGGATTTTCATTTTCTTGTGGCGGAGTTTTTCGGGGATCACCTGGTTGATGACCAACTCCTCGATCTCCGCGCGCAACTTTTTATTGGATACG
>JACRGP010000070.1 GCA_016217765.1 Nitrospinota bacterium
CTCCGCCGGCGATCCGCGTCCCGCCGTTGGGAAAGACATCGGGGAAGGGGTCATCGTCCGTTACGACGAGAAGGCGCGGGAGATTGTCGGACTCACTATCATCGGGCTTATGGCGCGGCTGACCGAGGGTGAAATGCGTTCATAACGCGGGACGCTTGGACGGTCGGCGCGAAAAATCGCGGATGATCTGTTAAAATGTATGGGTGCGGAAGATTCGGCCCGGGCAGGGGGGCTGTAACCTGTTGTCATTGCGAGCGTAGCGAAGCAATCCAGAGGTCCTGGATCGCCACGCCGTTTGCGACGGCTCGCGATGACGAACAGAAGGCCGCGCGGCAAAACGGAACTTATGCAAGGCTCTCATTGCGAGGGAAGGCGCTGGAAAATATGAAGCTGACCTACGACCCGCGTTACAACATAGCCTACATCCGGCTACGCAAAAAGCCGGAGCAGACGCAGACTATTCATATCAGCGAGGGGCTTAACGTAGACATCGGGCCGGATGGCGCGGTTTGCGGCATAGAATTGCTCAATGCCAACGAGCAATTATTCTCCGAGGACAACGGTAAACTGCTTCTCGTGAACGAAGAGGCTGGAGAGAGCAAGGAAATCCCGCTGACCGGGGTAAGGCAAAAGTAACTTCCAATGAGAGCGCTGGATTCCCGTTTTCACGGAAATGACGTTCCGGAGGATGCCGGTTCGACCCGCCCTTTCGCATCCCCGCCCGGCGCGGTTTCTTTTGACGGCCGGTGTTTATGCTAATATAATGAAATATATAGGAAGCGCCCCGATCCTGGGCTTTTCGGAAAACTTCCGGCCCCGCTCGAACGCTTCGCCAAGCCCGCCTTGTTTTTAATGCTTCCTTCGGTCCCTGGGTTTAGAGGTCTTCTTGAACAAATCGCAATTATTGATTCTGATGACCCCCGTGGTCTTGTTTTCCCTGACGGTCCATGAGTATTCGCACGGGAGAATCGCCTTGCTTTTGGGGGACGATACCGCGAAACGCCAGGGCCGGCTGTCCTTCAATCCCTTGCGGCATCTGGACCCCTTGGGAGTCCTGTTTTTTTACTTCATGGGGTTCGGATGGGCAAAACCGGTGCCGGTGGACTGGCGCAATTTCGAGAACCCGCGCAAGGACATGATGTACGTTTCGGTGGCCGGGCCGATGTCCAACATCATACTGGCGTCCGCGTGCGGTTTTTTTTTAAGAATTACTTCCCCTTACGAGTTACCGGTGATATTCTACCTCCTTTGTTTTGGGGTCTACATCAACGTGGCCTTGTGCGTCTTTAATTTACTGCCGGTGTTTCCCCTCGACGGGGCGAGCGTGTTGAAGGGGTTGGTGTCCCGGGGAATGGCCGTCAGGTTGAGTATGCTGGACCGGTACGGCGCCATATTGATTTTGGGGGCTTTCCTCCTGGACCATTTCGCGCATACCCGGATCCTCTGGTCCTTGATCGGGGTCCCCATCATCTATGTGGTCCGGTTGTTGACCCGGGAAATGTTTCCCTTGTTACAGGACGTTCTCATCCGAAGTTTCGGCTGACCTTTCTCGAACGATGGCGAATAAAAAACGGATTCTAAGCGGAATGCAACCCTCCGGGCCTCTGCACCTGGGGAACTATTTTGGCGCGCTCAAAAACTGGATCTCCCTGCAGGACGAGTACGAGTGTTTCTTTTTCATCGCCGACTGGCACGCGCTCACCACGTTGTACGAGGACCCCAGGAAGATCAAGCAGTTCAGCTACGACGTGGCCGTCGATTGGCTGAGCATGGGGCTGGACCCGGAAAAATGCACCCTGTTCGTCCAGTCGCGGATCCCCGAGCACGCGGAACTGCATTTGATCCTGTCGATGATCGTCCCCGTGCCGTGGCTGGAGCGGAACCCCACCTACAAGGAAAAGCAGACGGAAATAACCAACGTGGACATGAGTTCCTACGGGTTCCTGGGATACCCCATTTTGCAGACGGCCGACATCATCCTGTACAAGGCCGATTTCGTTCCCGTGGGCATCGACCAGGCCCCGCACCTGGAGCTGTCCCGGGAGATCGTCCGGCGCTTCAACAACCTGTACAACAAGCGGGTGTTCGTCGAGCCCGACGCGAAAATCTCCGAGGTCCCCAAGCTGAACGGGCTGGACGGCAGGAAGATGAGCAAGAGTTACAACAACGCCATTTACCTTTCCGATTCGGAGGAGGAAGTCCGCAAGAAGGTCCAGATCATGGTGACCGATCCGCAACGCAAGCGGCGGAACGACCCCGGCGAGCCGGACGTGTGCAACCTGTTCCCGTTCCACAAGATCTATTCGCCCGCGGAAATGCAGGCGGAGGTCGCCTCGACCTGCCGGACCGCGGCCATCGGGTGCACCGACTGCAAGGCGAAGCTGGTCCGCAACATGACGGACGGCATGCGGCCCGCCCTGGAAAAACGAAAGGAAATCGTTTCCAACCCCAAACGCGTGATGGAGATTTTGGACGAGGGGTCGAAAAAGGCCCACAAAGTCGCCCGCGAGACTCTGCGGGAAGCCAAAGAGGCGATGCAAATGGCGGATGGTTTTCCGTCCTGAATTCCTTAAACCCAGTCCGATCGTCAAATAGAAACATGGATTATAAAGAGACCCTCAATTTACCTCAGACCGATTTTCCCATGAAAGCCAATCTGGTCCAGAAGGAGCCGGAATTGCTCGCGAAATGGGAGAAGGAGAATATCTACGGGCAGATCCGCGGGAAACGCGCGGGCAAGACCAAATACGTGTTCCACGACGGGCCGCCGTACGCCAACGGCCACATCCACATGGGCCATGCGTTGAACAAGGTCCTCAAGGACTTCGTCGTCAAGATCATGGCGATGAAAGGGTATGACGCCACGTTCGTTCCGGGGTGGGATTGCCATGGTCTGCCCATCGAGCACCAGGTGGTCAAGGAGTTGCGGCAGAAGAAAAAAGAGGTTGGCAAAACAGAAACGCGCAAGTTGTGCCGGGAGTACGCCGGGGAATTCGTAGCCATCCAGCGCGACGAGTTCAAGCGGCTCGGGGTCTTCGCGGACTGGGAGCGGCCTTATCTGACCATGGACTATTCCTACCAGGCGGCCATCGTCCGGGAGTTCGGGAAGTTTGTCGTGTCGGGTAGCGTCTACAAGGGCCTGAAACCCGTCCACTGGTGCACCCACTGCATGACGGCCTTGGCGGAGGCGGAAGTGGAATACGCCGACCACACGTCCACCTCGGTTTACGTCAAGTTCCCCGTGAAGTCGGGGCTGACGAAGCAAATTCCGGGGATCGACCCCGCCAAAAGTTTCTTCGCCATCTGGACCACGACCCCCTGGACGCTCCCGGCGAACCTGGCGATCTGCGTGCATCCGGATTTTCAGTACACGGCGTTGCGCGTAGGCGGACAAGACATCATCGTCGCCGAGGAGCGGGTCGCCGCCTTAAAGAGCGAATGGAATTTGAAGGAATGCGAAATTCTGGGGAAATGCGCGGGCCGGGACTTGGAACGCGTCATTTGCCGGCATCCCTTCATCGAACGCGACTCCAGGGTGGTCCTGGGCGACCACGTGACCCTGGACCAGGGGACGGGATGCGTACACACCGCGCCCGGCCACGGTCAGGAGGACTATGTCGTCGGACAGAAATACGGGCTGGAGGCTTACAACCCGGTGGACGACGCCGGAATCTTCAAGCCCGAGGTCGAGTTCTTCGGCGGCATGTTCGTCGCCAAGGCCAATCCCGCGATCGTCCAGAAGCTGAAGGACGCCGGTTTTTTGATTTCCGAGGCGCCCCTGCGGCATTCGTATCCGCATTGCTGGCGGTGCCGTCAGCCCATCATTTTCCGGGCCACCGCGCAATGGTTTATTTCCATGGACCATCGCGACCTGCGGAAGAAGGCCCTGGAGGCGATCGACCGCGTTCAATGGGTCCCGGTTTGGGGGAAGGACCGCATCTACAGCATGGTGGAGAACCGGCCCGACTGGTGCGTGTCGCGGCAAAGGGTCTGGGGAGTCCCGATCGCCGTCTGTTCGTGCAAGGCATGCGGAAAGCCGCTGATCGCCCAAAAAATATTCGACCATATCGTCGGCCTGGTGGAAAAGAACGGCGCCGATTTCTGGTTCGAGAAAGAAGCCGATGAGATTCTGCCTCCCGGGACGGTCTGTCCCTGCGGCGGCAGGGAATTTTCCAAGGAGACCGACATCCTCGACGTGTGGTTCGATTCCGGGGCGAGCCACGCGGCGGTGGTGGAGACCGATCCCCAACTGCAATGGCCCGCCGACCTCTACCTCGAAGGTAGCGACCAGCACCGGGGATGGTTCCACAGTTCGCTGTTGGAGTCGGTGGGGACGCGCGGGACGGCTCCCTATAAAACCGTGCTCACCCACGGATACGTGGTGGACGGGCAGGGGAAGAAGATGTCCAAGTCGGCGGGAAACGTCATCGCCCCGCAAGTCATCATCGACCAGTACGGCGCGGAGATCCTGCGGCTCTGGGTGGCGTCCGAAAACTACCGCGAGGACATCAGGATCTCGCGCGAAATCCTCAAGCGGTTGACCGAGGCCTACCGGAAGATCAGAAACACGTTCCGTTATTTCCTGGGCAACCTCGGCGATTTCGACCCGCGAAAAGACGCCGTGCCCCATGATCAAATGTTGGAGATCGACCGTTACATCCTCGGCCGTTTCAAACAACTGCGGGACCGGGTATTGACCGCGTTCGACAATTTCGAGTTTCACGTGTTCTACCAGGCCTACTACAACTTTTGCGTGGTGGACCTGAGCGCGTTCTATCTCGACATCTTGAAAGACCGGTTGTACACCTATCCGAAAGCCTCGCGGGCCCGCCGCTCCGGCCAGACCGTCCTGCATACCCTGTTGGTCGGCATGACCCGGTTGATGGCCCCGATCCTGAGTTTCACCGCCGAGGAAATCTGGTCTTACCTCCCGGAGGGGAGTTCGACGGAACCGAGCGTCCATTTGAGCGTCTTCCCCGATCTTGACGGAATAACCGCGGACGAGAAACTGTCGCAAAAGTGGGAACGGATCATCGAATTGCGCGGCGAGGTCAGCAAGGCCCTGGAAATATGCCGGAAGGAAAAGATCATCGGCCATTCGCTGGACGCCTCGGTGCGCCTGGTACTGCCTTCCGCCATGCGATCCCTCCTGCGGGACGACGCGCCGGATTTGAAGTTTATTTTCATCGTCTCCGACGCGCAAATCGTGGACGGCCTGGATTCGGCGGAGAACGTCTATGCCAGCGAGACGGTGGCGGGATTGAAAATTCTGGCGACCCCCATGTCCGGCAAAAAATGCGAGCGGTGTTGGAACTATTTCGCGTCCGCGGAGGAGAAAACCGGGGGGTCCCCCATCTGTCCCCGGTGTGTCGAAAACCTCGAATCGGCGAAGGCTTGAGCGCAATTGAGAAATAAATACCTCCATCTCCTTCTGATATCCAACGCCATCGTCATCCTTGACCAGTTCACCAAGTTCATGGTCAACATTCATATCCCCCAATACGCCTCCATGCCGGTCGTCGACAAGTTCTTTCATCTGACCCACATCAGGAACTCGGGGGTGGCGTTCGGTCTCTTCGCGCGGCAGTCCTCGGAGTACAAAGCGTGGTTCTTTATCCTGATCTCGGCCGTGGCGTTGATCGCCATCCTGAGTTTTTTCCATCATACCCCCGACGAAAAGAAGATAGTGCAGAATGGATTGATCCTGATTTTCAGCGGCGCGATCGGCAACATGATCGACCGCATCCTGTATAAAGAGGTGATCGACTTCCTGGATTTCTTTTATAATGACTATCATTGGCCCGCCTTCAACATCGCGGACTCGTGTATTACCGCGGGAGTGGGCTTGATGATGCTCGATCTTTTCCTCAAGCGCCACGAAGTCGGTCCGGCGGAGCGCTCCAGCGATCTCCCGGCCCGGGATTGACCGCTCCAGGACATTTTGGGGGTTTCCGATAGACCATGTATCCCGTCCTTGTCGAAATCGGTTTCTTTAAAATTTTCACCTACGGTCTTTTCGTGGCGACGGGATTTTTCATCGCCATCCTGTTGGCCGCGAACCAGGCGCAAAAAGCGGGGCTGGACCAGCAGAAGATCCTCGACCTGTGTTTTTACGTCCTCGTTTCGGCCATCATCGGCGCCCGCGTCCTTTATGTCGTTGTCGAGTACCGGCATTTTCTGGAACGCCCCGTCGAGGTCTTCATGTTCTGGAAAGGCGGTCTCGTGTTCTATGGCGGGCTCATTGCCGCCGTCGGCGTCTCTGTCTGGTTTTTGAACAAACGCCGCATGCCCTTGTGGAAAGTAGGGGATACGGTGGCCCCGTCGATAGCCATTGGACAGGCCATCGGACGCTGGGGCTGTTTCTTCGCCGGTTGTTGCTATGGGGTCAGGACCGACGTCCCCTGGGGCGTCACGTTCACCGACCCGCGTTCGCTTGCGCCTCTGAACGTGTCCTTGCACCCGACGCAGATCTATCTTTCGTTGAACGCCCTGCTGATTTTCTCCTTTCTCGTCTGGTTGAGAAAACGGAAGTCCTTCGAGGGGCAGGTCTTCTGGGCTTACGGCATTTTGTATTCCATAGGCCGGTTCATCATCGAGTATTACCGGGGCGACGACCGGGGCTACGCCGTTCAGGGCGTATTATCGACCTCCCAATTCATAGGCATATTCACCCTGGTTTTTTCTCTGGCCATGTATTTCCGATTGCGCTCGAAACGGTTGTCGACGATCGGGGGACGCCCTTGAATAACAAGCTTGCCTTTCCGGGCGCGTCCGCGAACCCGCCCGGCATTGCGTTATGAATGAATCGAAACCCCACCAGACCGTAATGGTCCGCAGAGGCGGCAAAGTGGCCAGGTATTTCCCCGCCAAATGGCTGGTCTCTTATATCAAGGCGAACAAACTTCTCGGGTCGGACGAAATCTCCACGGACGGCGTCAAGTGGGTGCGCATGGACCGGCACCGTCAATTAGCGCCGTTCTTCGCGCCCCGTCCGATTTCCAAGGACGATTCCGACCCTTCCGTCTCTCCCCCGCCGGGCCTTGAGGACCAATTGACCGAACTGGCGGACATGTTGAGAGAGATCAACGGCCAATAATTCCCCTTTTTACCTTTTGATTTGCCGGAAGTTATAAAAATAATTTCGCTAATCAACCCGTTTTTTGCGATTATATTATCGGTCGTTTGACGTTCAAATTGAATGAACTGGCAAAAAATCGAATGGAGGGAAGCCATGTCGGAATTCAAACTGATCGCGGTCGGGGTTGCGCTATTGTTAATGGGCTCGCCCATGGTTTACGCTGAAATGGGAGACGAGGGCGGGAGAAGGAATGAAATCAGGCAGGACCGGGAAAAGTTGCGCCAGGACCGGGAGCAACTTAAAAAAGACAGGGAACAAATGAAAGGGGACCGGGAGAAGCTCAGAGAGGACCGCAAGGAAATGCGGCATGATCGCAAGGAAGCCCGCGAGGAGCGCAGGGGACACCGCCGGGACCGGCGGCATGGAGACGGGGGAGCCGAGAAGGGTGGCGGGACTGGCGCCCATGTCAGCGGGAATTGATGTTCATCCAGGTTCCGCGATGATTTTTGCCAACTCCTCCCATGATCGGCGCTTTTTGAATTTGTTTATATTGTCCTCAAAGGGAACGGTTTCCCTGTTTTTGTAAAATTCGAGGATGGCGTCCGCCAGACTGTCGGAATCGTTAGCGGGCGCCACGTATCCCGTGTGGCCGTCTTCTATCGCTTCGGGAAGTCCTCCGGCGTCGGAGGCGATCACGGGTTTGTCGAAGTGGTACGCCATCTGGACGATGCCGCTCTGCGACGCCTCGCGGTACGGCGCCACCAAGGCGTCCGCCGCGGCGAAGTAAATCTCCGCCTCCTCGTTGGGGATGTACCGGTCGTGGACGACGACTTGGTCCCGCAATCCCTCTTCCTCGATCAACCTATCGTACATTTCTTTCGGCTCGTAAAACTCTCCGGCGACGACCAGTTGGCAGTCCATCTTCCGGGATACGCGGGAGAGCGCGCGGATCAGGCAGTCCAATCCTTTATATTTTCTCACGTAGCCGAAAAACAGAAGGGTAGGACCGTTTAAGGAAAGTTTTTTGCGGGCTTCCTCCTGGCCGATCCCGGTTTTGGGGAATACGTCATAGACGGGATGAAAGGCTTTCACGACCGGGACGCCGGGGAAAAGTTCTTGCAGGGTCCTTTTGTCGCTTTCCGAATGCGTTAAAAAACGCGACGCCGACCTCAGGGCGAACCGGGTCAGAATTTTTCCTCCAGGGAGGTCCTCGTGGGGATAGACGTTGTGGCAATAGAACGCCGGTTCGCCGAGGTTGAGCCTCCGGCAGGAACGGGCCAAAAAAAAATAACAAAAAGCCGACACCGGGCTCCACCACACGAGGACCACCCGGTTTGGGCGGAAGTTTCCGATGGTCTTTAACGCGGAAATCCACGTCAATGGATTCAGCGCGTCAAGGGTCCCGGAAACCTCGGCGCCGAAGGGGGTCCCGCTGAAATCGAACTGCGTTTTTCCGGGGAAGAGAAATCCGGGGTACAGGCGGGAAAACGAGATCAGGCATACGTCGTGGTCGCGGGACAGGGAATGATACAAGGCGGTGGTGAAATGCGAAATCCCGCCCCGGTACGGGTGGGTCAACCCGACCAGGACAATCCTCATAGATACTTTTCCAGGTCTTTCTCGGCGGGCTCGCGCATGTTCCGGCGCGTCAGCATTTCTCCCAGCAAACCCATGCAGAACGACTGGAAGCCGAGGAGCATCAGGAGGATGCCGAGCATGAACAACGGCAGTCGCTCGCCGATATAACCGAACCCGAAAAAATATCGCAAGGTGAGGAACAGGTCGATCGCCACGCCTCCGGAGAACATGACGCAACCGGTCATGCCGAAGAAATGGAGCGGGCGTTTCTGGTAATTGGCGAGAAACAACACGGCCACGAGGTCGAATATCCCGTGCAGTCCGCGCGTCATGCCGGTGAACTTGGATTCGCCATGGATTCTGGGAGAGTGGCTCACTTGCATTTCTCCGACGCGGAACCCTTCCTTGTAGGCGAGGATGGGGATGACGCGGTGCAGGTCGCCGTAAACCTCGATGCGCTTGACGACCTCGCGCCGGAAAATTTTAAAACCGCAGTTCACGTCGCGGAAACCGGTCCGGGTTATGGCGCGGACCAGCCAGTTGAACATTTTGGAGGCCCAGATCCGGGCCTTGGGGTCCTGCCGGTTGACGCGCCAACCGGATACGACGTCCAACCCGTTGTCCAGGTTTCGCATCAACGCCGGAATTTCCTCGGGCGGTTCCTGGAAATCGGCGTCCATGGTCGCCACTTTTCGGCCCCGGGCTTGCCGGAAGCCTGCGGCCAGCGCCGCCGATTTGCCGCGGTTGGCGCGGAAATGGATGGCCTTGACCTCCGCATGGCTTTTCCTCAGGTCGAGGATGCGCTCCAGGGAAAGGTCTGTACTTCCGTCGTCTACGAATATGATTTCGTGCGAGACCCCCATTCCCCGGAATACGTTCAGCAACCGTTCGCCCAGGATGGGAATGTTCTCGTCCTCGTTGTAGACCGGGACGACCACGCTTATTTCCGGTTCCTCGCCTAATTGGCCGCTTATAATGTTCATGGGCGTTTGGGACCCCGCGAAAGAATGAAATATATTTTCAATTATAAAGCAAAGCGGTCATGGGCATAAAGCAATCTTTGAATATAGCCGCCAAAATCATGCGTTTCCGGTTGGCTCGGTTGGACGTCTGCAAACCCGGAAAGCCGATCAATTTCACCTTTTCGGTCACCAATAAATGCCAGTCCCGTTGCCGCTCCTGCAACATCTGGGACCTTTACCGCCAGTATCCCGAAAAACTCGAAGGCGAGTTGTCGTTGCCGGAAATTGAAAAGATGTTCCGCTCCGTCGGCGAAATTTATTTTTTCAACGTGTCCGGCGGTTGCCCCTTCCTGCGCCGGGATTTTCCAGAAATCGTCGAATTGGCCTGCAAGTATCTGAAACCCTCGGTCATCCATATCCCCACCAACGCCCTGGCGGTGGAGAAAGCCCTTTCCGACACGGAAAAGATCTTGGAAATCATGAAGGCGAACCTTCCGCATACGGTCCTGCAAATCAAGCCCTCCTTCGACGGCGTGGGCGAGATGCACGACGCGGTGCGCGGCGTTCCCGGAAACTTCGCCAAACTGTTGCGCCTGGTCCAGGGTCTGAAGGAGTTGCAAAAGAAATACGGCAAACTTCACCTTGGATTGGGGACCGTCGTTTCCAGATTCAACGTGAAGAGCATAAAAGAAATCATCGATTGCGCCGACCGGCTCGAGGTCGGTTCCTATATTTCGGAGATCGCCGAGAACCGCGACGAAATGTTCAATATGGGCGATTCCATAGCCCCCGCGCCGGCGGATTACAGGACGGCGATGGACGAGTTCAAAAAATACGTGGCCTCCAAACTGGAGTTCAAAAAAGGGCTGACGCGCTTGACCGACGCGTTCCGGCTCGTTTACTACGATCTGGCGGTCGCCATCGTCGAGCAAAAGCGGCAGGTGATCCCCTGTTACGGAGGCATTACCAACGTCCACGTCGATCCCTATGGCAACGTGTGGCCCTGCTGTATCCTGGGCAACGCCCAGTCCATGGGAAACATGAAAGACAACGAGTTCCGATTCTGGAAAATCTGGAATTCGGACCGGGCCGAGACCGCGCGATCTTTCATCAAGGCCGGGAAATGCCAGTGTCCGCTGGCCAATCAGTCCTACGCCAATATCCTGTGCAGTCCGCGCAAAATGGTCCGGGTCTTGAGTTATCTGTTGCCCTTTAAAGCGCTCCGTTGGCGCGGTACCAGTTGACCGTCCGGGTTATCCCTTCCTCCAGTCCGACCTCGGGTCGAAACCCGATCGCGTTTCTGGCGCGTTCGACGCTGTACGTATAACTCCGCGTCATCAGGTCGATTCGCGAATGCGTCAAGGGCGGGGCGAACGATAACGCGGCGCCCAGCGCTTCCAGAACGGTTGCGGCTGGACGGCACAAAGCCTCCGGCACGCTCAGCCGCGGCAGTGGGCGGCCCAGCGCCTTTGCGATAGTCCCGGCGAAATCTTTCCATGTGACGGGACTATCCCCGCACATGTTGAAAACGCGAGTCCCGTCGCCCGCGCCTTGCAGGGCTTGTTCGATGCCTCTTGCCAGGTCCTCCACGAAGATGGGTTGTAGAAAACCGTTCCCCGGCCCGATGAAAAAGAAACGCCCCTTGTGGATCGTTTGAAAGAGGGGGAGTTTGTGCAGGTCGCCGGGCCCGTAAGTAAAACCGGCGCGCAGGATGGTCAGGCTACAGGACCCGCTCGCCTGCGCCCAGATCAAGGCTTTTTCCCCGTCCAGTTTGGAGCGCTGGTAATCGCTGGCCGGTCTGCATGGCGTCTCCTCGTCGCGCAAAGGCGGAGGCGCTTGCGGAGAAGAGTTATCGATCTCCGCCGGCCCGGTCACGCCCACCGTGCCGAGGTGGACGAAACGTTTGACGTTGCGCCTTTGGGCGAACTCGAACAACCGTTCCGCGCCGTCCGTGTTGACGGCGCGCAGACTGTCTCTGCCGGTCCCGAACTTCCCCAGCAGTCCGGCGGCGTTGACGACCGCGTCCCAGTCGCCGTCGATCCGTTCCAGGGATTCCGGTTCGGCGAGGTCCGCGAACGCCACGCGAACGCCGGATCCTTTGAGGGGGTCCAACGCGCCCGAAGGCCGCGCCAACGCCGAGACCTCCCAACCCGATTGCAATAGACGGCGGACCAGATGCGAGGCGATGAACCCGGTTCCCCCCGTGACCAGTACTTTCAAGGCGGATATTCTTCGATGTGTTTGAGGAAAATATTTTATATAATCTTAGCATTTCTCCGATGGCAAGCGAAGTCGCAAATAAAGCGGAAAGGGCGTTCGAGAAATGGCGGAACCGGTTCTGACCCATATTGAAAACCCGTCGCGCGCTCGCGCATTGTCTTTTCACGCGATGTTCCTCAATAACCGGTTTGCCGTCGGAGCGCTTATTTTCCTGACTGCGTTGGCCTTGTTGTTTGCCACCCTTGAAGATCCCGGCATCACGCAGGACGAGCCTTACGTGAACCGGAAAGCCGCCGTTTCGTTCGTGACCTGGCTTGAGACGGCGCTTGCGGATATCGTTCGCGGCGATTGGGGACATTTTACCTCGCGCGAAACCCTCCAGGAATATTTCAAGGACGATTACACCTTTCATCCGCCGTTCGCGCGATTTTTGGCCGGCATTACCTGGCGGTTGTTTCACGAGCCGCTGGGCGAAATTCGCGCGCTCCGCCTGGCCCCCGCCCTGCTGTTCTCGGTGGCGACGGTCCTCCTGTACGTTTTGGTCGGCGAATATTACGGGATTTCGGCCGGCGCCCTGGCTTCCCTGCTGTTGTTGTTGTGTCCGGCTCCCTTCGGTCACGCTCATTTGATCGCTCTGGACAGTCCCATCGCCTCCCTGTGGCTGATGACCGTTTTCTGTTTCGTCAAGGGCCTCGATTCCCGGCGATGGGCGCTGGCGTTTGGGATTTCGGCGGCCCTTGCCATGAACACCAAGATCCACGGTTTCGCGGTCCCTGCTCCGCTTTTCCTGTGGGGATTATTGTTCCATAGAAAAAAAATCGTCCCCAATCTATTGGCTTTTCTGGCGGTCACGCCGGTCGCGCTATACCTGACCAATCCGTTGTACTGGCACCACCCTTTCGCCGATTTGTATTACTTTGTCAGGGCCATGTTGAAGAAACGGGCCTATGAACCGGTAGGCACGCACTTCCTTGGCGACCGTTACGATTTCTCGCCGCCCAAATATTACGCTTTTTTCATGACCCTGATCTCCATCCCTCCGGCCACGTTGCTCCTGGGGCTGTGGGGCGCGGCGTGGAGCGGCAGGGAAGTCCGGCAGTTCCTGGACGGAAAAAAGCCGGGGCAGTTGAGCGTCCTTTTTATTCTGAACGCGTTGACCGCGCTAGGACTCACCGTGTTCGACCGGATTCCGATATACGACGGCGTACGGTTGTTCCTGCCCGCTTTTTATTTCTCAGCCGGGTTGGCGGGGATTGGATTTTACGGATTGACCCGGACTTTTGCAACGGGTCGTTTCAAAGCGATTCTGTCCGGAGGCGTCTTCGCGCTTGCGGTGGGGGCCTCCGCCTTTTCGCTGGCGCGCATACACCCGTTTGAACTTTCTTATTTCAATGCGTTCGTGGGCGGGTTGCCGGGAGCCAACCGGATTGGTCTGGAATCGACCTACTGGAACGACGCGTTCACGATCGAATCCGCGAAGTACATGAACGAAAACTATCCCGGCGCGTCGTTCTCCAAATCCATCGGCCTGCGTTACACCTTTAAATACTATAAGGAACTCGGCATTCTGGACAAATCCATCGTCCAGCGCGAAAGCGGTTACGACTATTATTTGCTTCAACACCGCCAGGGCTGGTTTAAAAAAGAGGACTGGTTTTACTCCCGGTATATGAGACCGGAATATTCGGTGGGCAGGGAAGGGGTCCCGCTTTTCGAAATCTATAAGTCGCTCGGGAGGTTGAAAAAAGAAAGAGGAGACTTGAGGGACCGCGGGAGCGAGCGGCTTTCCAAAAAGGGTTACGAATGGCGCCGGTACCTGATCGCTCCCGTTTCCGGGACGTACAAGTTGGGCGTTTTGGTCAATTACGACTTGGACCTTTGGATCGACAAGAGACAGCGCAATAATATCAAATCGACGCTTCAATCCCCTCCGCGAGAATACGAAGTCCATCTGGACGCAGGCGTCCATACCATCGACTTGCTGTTCCCTTACGCCGTCAGACCCGCGGATTTTTATCTCGCCTGGAGAACGCCGGATGGCAAAAGGGGTCTGATTCCAAAAGAATCCCTGGCGCCGGCGGAAATGGATCAATGATCCCGGCCGCCGTCCGCGATCGTCTTCGCAAAGACCAAAGCCGTCCGGGGTATGGGTTCCCGCCGGTTATCGGGAGTGGTCCAGAACAGGCCGGCCGGTTCCACGCCGCCGTCGCTCTTCCCGAATTCCAGCGTCAAACCGTGAAACCCCTGGGTCAGTTCCAACCTGTTTTGCATGAAAGACGCCTTTCGTCCCTCGTCGCTTAAAACTTTTCTCCCGTCCAAGGTTACCGTGAAACGGTCTCCGGAAAATGCCAGCGTGTAAGCCCCGGGTTTCGGGACATACAAGTGTCCCTCCAGAACGAACCGTTTGATTCCGGAGCGGCTCCACTTACTGGAAAACTCCTCCCACGCCGCCGGGGTTTCGAAGTTGGCTTTGTTGAATTCCATCAATCCGGCGGGACTGCCGTCCGGTAGAACCCGGTAAACCGCGGACCTTCTTCCCGGAACCCTCCATTCCATTATCTTTTGAATGGCGGGAATGAATTGCGGCCGATGGATCAGTCCTTCCAACTCCGGCCGGGCGGAGGATTCAATTTCGGTATGAAAAATAAAATCGGCGTTTTTCGATTTGGCGGCGGCGCGCAATTCGCCGGGCCCCTTCAGTACGGGAAGAAATCGGTGCCGGGCGCCGCTGAAATAGGCGATGTTCGACGACCTGGACATCATCACGCTGGAAGGCGTCGCCAGGTATTTGAGGAAGTCCGCCAGTTTCAAGAGTTCCACGTTGAAGGATTTGGCCGTTTGCAATTGGAAGGTTCCCGCCTGGAATAGAGCGTATAGAAGGATCCCGCTCAGCGCCGCCGCCCGCGGGATTTTCGCGGAGGAATATTTCATGAGCGGAGCGAAAAGCAGGATCGC
>JACRGP010000071.1 GCA_016217765.1 Nitrospinota bacterium
ATGAGCAACGTCATCCTTCCGCCAGAATGGAGGGTCCCCGAAAACACGGTCACCCCCGAACAGGAGTTCAACGATCGGCGGGAATTCTTGAAATTGATGGGCGCCGCCGGCCTGGGCCTGGCCGGGGCCCTGTACGGACGCTCCGCCTGGGCGGGAACCGGCTGGTCCGACTTCAAAAATCCGCTGGGCGGAAAAAAAACGGACCCGAAAGGGGAATACGCCCAAATCGACCATTTGATACGCAACACGGCGTTCACGGCGGACCGCCCCATGAGCGAGGAGAACGCCGCCCTCAAATACAATAATTTTTACGAATTCACCTCCGAAAAGGACCGGGTCTGGAAACAGGTCGAAAAATTCCAGGCGAAACCCTGGCAGGTCGAAATCGGCGGGCTCGTCGAGGACCCCGCGGTCTACGACATCGACGACCTTGTCCGCTCCATGTCCGTCGAGGAGCGGATTTACCGGCACCGTTGCGTCGAGGCCTGGGCCATGGTCGTGCCGTGGAGCGGATTCCCCATGCGGGCCCTGGTCGAAAAAGTCAAACCCAAGGACAAGGCAAAATACGTCCGCTTCGTCAGCTTCATGAAACCGGCGGTCGCCCCCGGCCAAAGGGACCCCAGCCTGCCCTGGCCCTATACCGAAGGGTTGACCATGGAGGAGGCCATGAACGATTTGACCTTCCTGACCGTCGGCATCTACGGCCACGCCCTGCCGCCGCAACACGGCGCGCCCCTGCGGGTCGTCACTCCCTGGAAGTACGGGTTCAAAAGCGCCAAGTCCATCGTCAAAATCGAGTTCACGGACACCCAGCCCGCCACGTTCTGGAACACCTTGATCCCGCGCGAGTACAAATTCGAATCCAACGTGGACCCGGACGTGCCGCATCCCCGCTGGTCGCAAAAGAAGGAACGGATGATCGGCGCGGGCGACGTCCATCCCACGCAAAAATACAACGGCTACGGGAAATGGGTCGCGGGCCTGTATGAATAAACCCAAGCGCCATGCGCCCGCCAGCGAGGCAGAAGGAGAATTCGCCAAATGGTCGGCAAACGAAATGCGATCGCTCCGGTTGACGGAGCTTTTTCAGCTCAAACCGGTCATCATGAAAAGAGCGGACGGAGGACGACTTCAAAAACCTTTATGAAACCCCCGGGCGCGAAATCCAGGGGATTATCGAGTCCGTCCAATACATCAAACTCCGCCGGTTTTATCGCTTTAGCGTTGACGGGAAGAAAAGCATGCGCTATCATTTTGAAAGCATCGCTGGAGGGAGGCCGCTCATGGCACAGATTCTGGTCAGGGAATTGGACAAAGGGGTTGTGGAACGTCTCAAGAAACGCGCCAGGGAGGATGGGCGCTCTCTCGAGTCGGAGGTGAGGCTCATTCTTGAGCGGGCCGCGCACGAACCCAGGGTGGACATGGAAACTGCCCGCGCCCTTGTAGAGAATGTCCGCAAAAAGTTCAAGGGGCGTAGCTTCCCCGACAGCGTGGAACTTGTCCGAGAGGACAGAGGCCGTTGAGTATTTACATAGTAGATGCGAGCGTCGCCGCCAAATGGTTCACCGAAGAGGAACATGCCGAGGAGTCGCTGAAACTGCTTAGCGGAGAAAATTCCCTCCATGCGCCCGATTTTTTTATGCTGGAGATGGACAGCGTTTTTTGTAAATGGACGCGGAGGGGCATTGTCAGCGTTGACGAAGGAGAGATGGCGCGCGCTACGCTGAGACAACTCCCCGTCCAGAAACACCCCTTTGCCCCGCTTCAGGATTCGGCATACGCGATCGCCAACCGGATGGGGCAGAGCGTTTATGACTGTCTATATGTCGCGCTTGCGGCCCTTCTTAAAGGCAGGATGGTAACGGCGGACCTGCGGCTATATGACGTTATTAAAAACGGGCCGTTCAAAAAGCATGCGGTCTGGATTGGGGATGTAAAATGAACCTGGTCGAGATCAGCGTACAGGCCTTCCGCGACTTTAATGGTCTAACCGCCATTCCCTAAAAACTCCTCCACGCATAGATCGGCGTCCTTGAGGATCGAAGTCCCGTCGCCCACGAGCAGGGTATCGAACTCGTATTTTCTCAAAACTCCCAGGCTCTTTTTGGCCAGCGTTATGTCCTTGTACTTGTCGGGGGGGAGCAGGTTCAACTTGCCGGGAACCCTGCCGATCAAGGCGTCTCCAACGATCAAGATTTTCCTATCGCCGAGCAGGAAACCCGTCTCCCCAGGGGTCTTCTGGTTGTGAAAGTCGATCGCCCGCAAACCGCGCGGCAGTTTGTCCCCATCCTTGAACAACAGGTCGGCGGGCAACTCCAGCAAGTCGCGGTCCAGCGCATTTATAAAAACGGGAACTGTAAACACGTCTTTCAGCCACCAGCACACCCGGTCATGGTGGGCATTGGCGAGCAAAATCCCCTTGAGAGGGACCTGGCCGTTTCCGGAAACCAGATCTCTTGCAATTCCCGCAGACCCGGCTTGTCCAAATGAGCGGGATCGACGATAACCGCCTCTTGCCGGTGGACAATGTAACACTACTCCGTTAAGTGACGGATAAGAAACCGGTCCGCCGCGGCCCGGCACAACCCGTCATCGCGAGCCGTCCACTTGCCGCGGGGGCCAGGCTGGGCCTGGAGCCAATGCCGCCTCCAGCTTGCGCGGAGGCGGGAATCGTGTTCCGGCGATCGCGGAGCGTCATCGCCGCGTCGCCTCCGGGCGCCTGCCCGGCCAGCGGCACGCTGGGCGTGGCGATCCAGAATTCTGGATTGCTTCGTCGGCGATGCCTCCTCGCAATGACGAACGGAGAGGCGCCCTCCGCCACCGGGAAATGCCAGTGTTGCGGCGCTACGCCTGCACTTAACGGAGTAGTGGTAATAACCGTTGAAATGGATTTGCTTCTCGTCGGAATACTCCGACCAGGTGAATATCGAGGGAACGATCTCACGCAAGGCAGACATAATGCCTCAAGTATAAAATAGAATTATTACAATAAGTTAACACGATTAATAAAACATATCACATCAAGCTAACGATCCGGACGAGGGGATGTGTCCAGACAATATCTTTCGCGGGAATCGCGATCGGCCCATCAACCTCATCCAACTTCTTAAGAAATACCATTTGATGCGTTGATTCCGCTATTGGAGAAACGAGACTACCGGGAATGTGTAACGGGGTGGGGGTCATGAAGCTCTTGCGTCTCGCCCCTGCCGGTTTCTCGTGTTTGACGATTTTACGGATTACAGGCAACCCTCTCAACAAACCTATCGCATGGATGTTCTGGATGGCCGTTATCCCCTCGGATTGCGGACAAAACACGCCGATCATTCCCGGCAGAAGGACCGGGGCCATGATCCGGTCCTCGACAAGCGCCCCGTAACAATTTTTAGGGAGACCCGCCGGGCCTGGGATACGGACCGTCCGGTCCGAGACGAGGCTTCCCTCCCCCTTCACAAAAAACTCCGGGTCCGCATGGGTCGAAAACGCGATCAAGGGAATGACAACTTCGTCCAGGCTATGAGGCATGATTCGCTTTCCAAGTTACTACCGGTACATGAAAAGCGGCATCTTTTTAATTTAGGATCAAAATCTCCCCCCGCCCCTCTTTTTCAAAGAGGGGAGCGAAAGTCCCCCTTTGGCAAAGGGGGATTTAGGGGGATTTGAAATGCCGCCTATTTTGCGTCTCGCAAAATATATTTTACTCCCCCGGCCGTTAAAAATGCGAGAATAACCGAATCTCGTTGCAGAACGGATCGGATATCAATGACTATCGAGAACTATCAAGATTGCCTGGACTACCTTTATGGGCTGGGCCAGAGCGGGATCAAGCTGGGTTTGGAAAATACCCGCCTTCTTCTGGGCTATTTTGGCGACCCCCATCTCAAGGTACGCACCGTCCATATTGCCGGGACCAATGGCAAGGGATCCACGTCCGCCTTCACGGAATCGATTTTGCGGTCGGCCGGATACCGGGTGGGTCTCTACACCTCCCCTCACCTGCTGGACTTCCGCGAACGCATTCAGATCGACCGCGTCCCCATTTCCCAACCTGGCTTGTGCAATCTGGTTTCGCGGGTCAAACGCGCCGCGGACGCCTTGGGCATAACGCCCACGTTTTTTGAATTCGGCACGGTCATGGCGTTTATCCATTTTTTCGAAAACAAAACGGACTGGAACGTGATCGAGGTGGGGCTGGGCGGCAGGCTGGACGCCACCAATGTCTGCCAGGCCGAGGTCTCGATCATCGCCTCGATCTCCCTCGACCATGCGGAATACCTCGGTTCCGACCTCAAACAGATCGCCGGCGAAAAAGCGGCCATCATCAAAAAACACGGTACGGTTATTGCTCATATTGAGGAAGACGAGGTTTTTGAAGTGGTTAGGAGACAGGCCGAGGCCATGAATGCCCGTCTCCTCCGCCTGGGAACCGATTTCAAAGCTCAATCGCTGTCCCATGATGTCGCGGGTCAGCGGATAAGCTACCGGGGAGGTCAACGCCAATTTGAAGACTTGGAAATTTCCCTGATCGGACGCCACCAGGCTTTTAATGCGGCCCTGGCCCTGGCCTGTTGTCTGGAACTGCGCGCGAAAAACGCGGCGGTCGCCGACCGGGCGATCCGCGACGGATTGAAGAGCGCCCGTTGGGAAGGGCGCCTGGAGGTGGTCGGAACCCGCCCCACCCTGCTCCTGGATTGCGCTCACAATCCCGATGGCGTCATAAAGTTGACGCAGGCGGTACGCGACTACTTCACTTACCGCCAATGTCATGTGGTCTTGGGCATCCTGCAGGACAAGCCCTGCAAGGAAATGATTGAAATTATTTCCACTATCGCCGACCGCATCACTTTGACAAAACCCCGGACCGCGCGCGGTTGGGAGCCGAAGTTATACCTGGACAAATTACTGGGCGACCAGAAAGTTGTTGATATTATTGAAGAAATTCATTATGCTATCGATACTGCGCGAAAAACCTCGAACCCCGGCGACCTCATATGTGTCACGGGGTCGATTTTTACGGTGGCCGAAGCCAAGCAAGCTATTGTCAATGAAGGAGTTATTCAAACTCACCCTATTGTTTCTGGGGATTTTCCTCACGGCCGATAAAGTTCTGGCGGGGAAGACGGCCGACCCTCCCTTGCAACAACCTGCCAAAATCCAGGAACAGAGCCAAAACCCGGAACAACTCCAAGAACCGGAAGAAGACGACGAGTTCTTAGACGAAGCCGACGAATCCCCGTCCGCGGAACCCTCTACAAACAACAAAAAGCCCATCGAGATCAGCGCCGACTCCGTCGAACAGGAGGGAAGCAAGAACATCGTCAAGGCCCGCGGCAACGTCGTGGTCCGCTTCGAAAGCAAGACCGTCCGGGCGGACCAGATCGTCGTCAATACGGAAACCGGGGTGGGCGAAGCCTGGGGACACGTGCTCATCACCGAGGTCGGGACCCGGCTGAAAGCGGACCGCACCTCTTTCAACCTCAAATCCAGCCAGGGGAAACTGTACAACGCCCGCGGCAAGGTCGCGAAAAACTTCATCGTCGATGCGAAAGAGATCGTCAAGCTGGGGGAGGAACACTACCAGACCAAGGACGCCACCCTGACCACCTGCCGGGGAGCGCTTCCCGACTGGCTGATCCAGACCAAAACGGCGGACATGAAAGTCGGGAACCGCGCCCTGTTCACGGGCGGGGTGTTCAAAGTGCGGAACGTGCCGGTCATTTATCTGCCCATCGGTTACGTCCCCCTGAACAACGAGCGGAAAAGCGGTTTTCTGACCCCGGCGCTCGGCAACAGCAACATCAACGGCTTCACCATGAACAACGCCTATTACTGGGCCATCGACAAACACTCCGACGCGACGGTCTATATCGATTACATGAAAAACCGCGGCGTACAACCCGGTCTGGAATACCGCTATACCCCCAGCAAGACCACCAATGGAATTTTCCTCGGCAACTATTTGAGCGACGACATCACCAAACAGGATTTTTACAAGGTCAATTGGACCCACAACCAGGTTTTCCCCCAGGAGGTCAAGGTCAACGGCAAGCTCGACCTGGTGAGTTCCAGCAACTCCGACAAGACTTTCAGCGACAACACCATCGACCGCACCCGGCGCAACACGGACTCCTTTTTAAACGTCAACAAGAACTGGCGAAATAATTCGCTGAGCGTCCTGAGCCGTTACCGGAACAGCGTCGAGGAGTCGAACGACGACACGTTCGGCCTGCTCCCGCAGGTCACCTTCAAAACGCAGAGGTTCGCCTTGGGCAACACGCCGCTTTATTTCAACCAGGACGCGAGTTTCAGCGTGTTTTACACGGACCTCGTCCCGACGCCGGGCGCGGACGATAAAGAACATTTCGAACGCTTCGATTTTCATCCGCAAGCGAGCCTTCTCCTGCACCCCGCTCCCTGGCTGGCCGTGACCCCGACGGTCGGTTTCCGCGAGACGTATTACAGCAGGGGGTTGGACGCCAGTAGAAACCGGCTACCGGCGTTTTCCCGGGAACTGTTCGACGCCGGCGCGGCGTTCGAGGGACCGAAGATCAACAGGGTCTTTCACACCAACAGCGCCGAGTTCCCCAAGATCAAGCATGTCATCGAACCGCGTTTGAACTATAATTACATCCCGGATTTCGCCGACGACGACCGCAACCGGATAAAAGCTTTCGACGGCACGGACACGATCGGCGGGGTCAACCAGATCGCCTATTCGCTGACCCAGCGGTTACTGCAAAAGAAGGTCGTCAACGAGGACACTTCCGAGACCAACGAAATCCTGAAATTGGACCTCAGCCAGGTCTATAATATCCGGGAAGCGACGCGCGACACGCCGCCGGGCGTCACGCCCGTCCCCTTCTCCATCCTGCAGGCGGACTTCATCAGCCGGCCGATGGAGTCCCTGATGGTGAACTTCCGGACCGGTTACGACCCGCGCGAGGAACTCATCAAGACGTTCAATTTCGAGGTGGGGGTCAAACCCGTCAAGGGCCTGATGTTCCTGTTCGAGCGCCGGTACACCCGGGACTTTTCCACGTTCGACATGGGGACCGTCGACCTCACGCTTCCGAAGGGCTGGCGCCTGCAATACAGCGCCCGCTACGACGAATTGCTGAAAAAGTTCCAGGAGAACGACGTCAGCCTGAAATTCGACGACCTGTGCCGGTGCTGGGGCATGTCGTTCGACTTCATCAAGCGCAACATCATCAACAACGGGATCGAGCAGGGGGAGACCAAGTTCATGTTCCGGCTCACCCTCCGCGGACTCGGCACCATCGGCACCAAGAACCAGGAGCGGCTCATCCACCGGTATTTTTAAGCGACCGCGACAAAATGCTTTTTTACCAGGAGCGCTTTGCGTAACTTGCTTCAAGACCGTCATTGCGAGCGGAGCGAAGCAATCCAGAGGTTCTGGATCGCCACGCCGCCCGGCGTGCCGCTGGAGCCAGTGGGCTTGACCCGGCGGCGAGTGGGCGGCTCGCGATGGCGAACGGAAGGCCGCCTGGCAAAACCGGACTTACGCAAGGCTCCCCCTTGCAAAGGGGGCCGGGGGGATTCCCGGTTTTCCTTGCGCCCCCCGCGTCCTTGTCGTTCATTTTATGGGAACCCAAAACTTTTCATTAGGAACCATTACCCAATGACGCACTCGGAACAATTGGCCAGGACGGCCCTGGAAATCGGGGCCATCAAGATCGACCCGGAGCGCCCCTTCACCTGGGCGTCCGGATACAAGATGCCCGTCTACAACGACAACCGCCTCCTGCTGGGCTCGTACGCGCATCGAATGCTGGTCGCCGACGGATTCCGGGCCATTATCACAGCGGAAAAGATCGAGGCCGACGCCGTGGCGGGGACCGCCACCGCCGGCATCCCCCATGCCACGACCCTGGCCAACCTCCTGCAGACGCCCCTGGTCTACGCGCGGAGCGCCGCGAAAGCGCACGGCATGAAAAACCAGATCGAGGGGATATTGAAGCCGGGACAGAAAACGGTCGTCGTCGAGGACCTGATATCGACCGGGGAGAGCGCCGTCAAAACCGTGCGCGCCGTGCGCGAGGCCGGGGGCTTGGCGGACCACTGCCTGTGCATCTTCAACTACGGATTCAAAACGTCCGCCGAGTTGTTCCGCGAGGAGCGGTGCCAACTCCACTCACTGCTCACCTTCCCCGCGCTTGTGGACTACGCCGAAAAATGGGGGGAAATCACCCCGGAGCAAGCCCGGACACTGCACGACTGGTATCCCGACCCCTTCGCCTGGCAGGACCGCCAGGGTTGGCAAACTTTACCCTGATCGCTTTCATACCGTTACCGTACATTCTTATTAATGATTGCAAGGGTTATCTGCCCGGATCCACCGGATCATACTTTTAGAATGAAAACCGCGGCCTTAAGTCCGGTGGACAGTTAACAAACGAAAAAGCGGCAATTGAATACGATGCGTTCCGACGGAGGAAGAGCGATGGCGGATTTCGCGCCTCGAAGGGGCGGTCGGCCGTCTGCTAAACGATCGAATTAATTAGAAGGTTTCGCGCTTTCAGGCTGGGGCGGGACCTCGGTCTTCAAAGGCCGGGTCGCGTCGTGCTGGAACTCCAGGGGAGAGAGAAACCGGCTCAGGCTTTCTCGTAAAAACCGCGCGAAATCCTGCAGGCTGTTCATGATATTGTCGCTTTCCGCGAACTGTTCGAATTCCCCCTTGAACGCGGAGTCGGCCACGGCGTTCACCAGCGCCCCGATGTCCCGTATGCCTGCGCTTTGGGAAGGATCGGGCGGACTTTGCGGAGACGGCTGGGCCGGGGTTTCCGGTACCTGCGGGGCGTCCGCCCGTGAAAAACTCTCGGCGCCAGCGGTTTGGGCAACGGAACGCTCCAGTTCCAACCGCAATTCCTGGACTACCCCTCCCATTGAATCGAGCAGGGATTGCTTGGCCCCTTCGACATCGACATCCCCTTGCGAGAAAAAGGTTTCCGCGATGGAAGCGACGCTTTGCGCCAACCGGTCGATCGCGGCCAGTTCATCGTTGTTGAGGTCGCCTTGCACGCTCAGGGAATATTTCGAGGCCGCCCGCGCGGCAACGGAGAACTCCTGGACCGACGTCCCGTCCCCGGATTCCTTCCTGGCAACGTTCGCCGAGAGGGATTGACGGTTGCCGAAAGAGAGGTTCACCACATCTCCTTCCCGGGTCCGGAGGGTCAGGCCGGAAGACTGGCGGACGTCCGCGGAGTAAGACGCCCGCAAGGAGCTTAAAACCCTGTTTTCGCTTTGCATTCCCGAGAGATCCATCGAACCCGCCTCAAACTGAATTCTTTAAAAATGGGGCTTGGCTTTTCTAGAGTTAAAGATCGGCAGAAATTTTCAAAACATTAGAAAAAAAATTCATATGCCGAATTATTTGCCATTTCCAGACGGAGGCTCTACAGCTTTTCCGCTCTGTGGTAAAATATACGACGTAGACCGTCTAATAGGGAGCGCTCGCGGCCATGGCCGAATACAAACCGTTATTCCCCGGAGAATTGGTCCGTACGAGGCATTACCGCAAGGTGATCATTCGCAAGACCATCCAAATAGCCAGGGCCAATCCCGACCGGACCGACGAGGAGATAGCCGAACTGGCCGAGAGAGAGGTCGCCCCCTTGTGCGACCTGTGCGTGGAATCGTCTTTCGACGACGCCAAGCCGCACCTGGTCGGACGATATTTCCTCGACGAGGACAAGGAAGAGAGGCAGGACCATGTCGGAAGATTTTTCATCCATCGCATGGAAAAACAATTGCGGGCGAACGATATCACGAAATATCTTATCCCCGTATTCGCGCAATCCGTGGCCTCGCTGTTGGGGCAGGAAAAATACGAGGATTTCGGGGACAGACTGCAAAGACTTCTCAACCAAACCGTCAAACAGGGGATGATCTATCAGGAAGCCCTTGAAAGCCGCCGCGGGCAAGGCTTGATCCATGAGATCCTCAAGTCCTACAAACGCGAAATAGCGAATACGCCCGGTTTCAAGGACCGTCTGAAGAACAAAATGGACGCCGAGTTGGTCAAGTTGCAGTCCAACTTCAACGGCGACAGCCTGAATATCGTCGAGACGGTGAACCTGGCCTACGAGGAGTTTCTCCGGCTGATCGATTGACCCCGCGGAAATTTTTCCAAATGGGATTTGAAATTTGGCGGATAATACGCTATTAAGGGAACAAAGCAAACAACCGAGAAGGACTTTACAATCTCGTCCGCGCCTTTAGTCAAGGGAACTTATGAATCAGTCAGCGCCAACCTCGCCCGGCCCCGCTTCCGCGGAGGACATCGTCAGGACCAGCAACCTTCGCAAGACCATCATCCGGAAGATCCTGCAAATTTTCAAATCCTATCCCGACCTTAAAGACGAGGAACTCGTGTTCCGCGCGGAGTCGGACACGCGCAACCTTTTCGAACAAATGCAGAAAATGCCGCCGTCGCCGGAACAGGCGGCGCCGATCAAACCCCGGCCGAAACGCCGCGGACGCGAAGACCGGAAAGAGCACGTGGGCCGGTTCTTTTTGACCCTTATTGAAAAACCCCTGAGGCAGGAGGGAGTCCCGGAAGCCATCGTCCCGGTATTCGCCAAGTCGGTCCAATTCCTGCTCGGCGACGAGGCCTACGAAAAATACACGCAAAAGATAACGCGCCTGCTCCAGTTCGCCGCCGAAAAAGGCTACAACTACGAACAAGTCCTGATGAGCAAACCGGGCAAGGAAATCATGCAAAGCCTCACCGACCAATACCGGCTGGAGTTCTCCAGCAGTCCCGGCTTCAGCGACCAGTTGAAAAACAAGCTGGACGAGGCCTTGGTGCAGAGCCATAAAGCGGACGATTCCGAGGAAGCCATCGACATAGAACAGACCGTCAAAAAGGCTTACGACACGTTCGCCAAACTGCTCCAGATCGCCCTCCCGCCGTCGAAAAAATAAGCGAATTTCCCGAAAATTCCGGAAAAAAAAATGCCTTGGGCATCAGCGGGAGACAGACCGATCTTCCCCGCCGGATTCCATCGCAACACAAAAACAAAACCTCCTTTTTAACCATTGACAGGTTATAATTTTGATAATAATATTTTGGATTCCAGTCTCGCTCGAAGCAAGATGGGAATCGCCGCTACGGGGGGGCTTTGACTTTTTTCTTTTCGATAGGGAGGTTTGAAGAATGCCGAAATTAAGCGTTGGCCCGATTGGGTTACTGCCGCCGTCCGCCGTCGCGATGGGGATCCTGGGTCCCGAATCGCGTTCTGGATATCAGTTGGTCGAGGGGGAACACGTCCCCGAGGAAAAAGCGTTTGAAATTCTGGCGCACAAGTTGTTGACCCTGCGGAACCCGACTTTCTTCCCAGGTCCCCTTCTGCTGTGGGGTTGGGACGAAGAGACCCGTTACCGGGCCAAGCTCTCCCTGGACCTGGCCAAGGAAGTCCCCGGCATGAACATCATCCCGATGCCGGATTACCGCCCCATCTATCCCAAAATCGATCCCGAGGCGGTGATGAACCCGTGCCACCCCAACCTGACGATCCAGCACAACAAGATCCACGTGTGCATTCTGATCGGGGTGCATTGTCATTTCGCCAACATCACCTTGAAGATGATCCGGGCCAACACCAACTGCTACACCATCGTGTTGTGTCCCCACGACCCCCACGAGGACGCCCTGCTGTCGATCCGCGACATGGACGGCCCGCAGATCATAAAAATCACGGAAACGATCAAAAAGGTCAAGGCGTCCGGCATCACCCCCTGGGCACATACTCCCGAGGGCAAAGCCGAGTTGGAGGAAATCCGCGCCCGGAAGGAAAAGAACAAGGTCAGGAAAGAGGACGCCAAAATCTTCATGGCCGACCTGGAAACCGGCCTCGACGAAAACGCGGAATAACGCTCATTCGCTTCCAAAACCGGCCGGGACGTCCTCCCGGCCGGAATCCGTTCAAAGTCCCCCCCCCTCCGGCCCGACGGCTCCCCGCCCGCGGTATTGCATAACTATCCTTCAAGCCGTCATTGCGAGCGGAGCGAAGCAATCCAGACGCTCGCCTCGCCGCCGCCCAGCGTGCCGCTGGACCCAATGGGCTTGACCCGGATGGCGAATGCGCGTCATCGAGGGCAATCCAGGTCTGGCCAGTTGCCCCCGCGGCGAGTAGCCAGCGTGCCGCTGGACCCAATGGGCTTGACCCGGATGGCGAATGCGCGTCATCGAGGGCAATCCAGGTCTGGCCAGTTGCCCCCGCGGCGAGTAGCCAGCGTGCCGCTGGACCCAAT
>JACRGP010000073.1 GCA_016217765.1 Nitrospinota bacterium
AGTTGACCGATTCCAGAAAGGCCTATGAGAATTGCATTCGCCTGAACCCTGGAGATCCTGGAAAATGCGCCGGCCTGAGGGAAGCCTACATGACCAGGCTCAATTCGGCCCGCGCCCGCGATCCGGGGCTACGGGGATTTTCCCCCTGAGTATGAAGATTTAGAATTCCGTTTTGGAACTCCAATATTAATTGACAGAAAACGCAACAAATCGAATAATACGTGTCTAACCAAACATCGGGCATTTGACCGTGAACGCCGAGAAACACAAAATTCTGGTCGTCGACGACGAGATGGAGATCCTGCAATTGATGGAAAAAATAATTCGCGGCCTCGGTTACGAGGCGGTAACGGCCGACAACGGACTGGAGGCCATCGACCGCCTTAAGGAAAACATGCCGGTTTCCGTTATCGTGTCGGACTATCGCATGCCCAAAATGCAAGGGACCGATTTCATCAGGGAAGCGAAAAACATCGCCCCGTTCGCCCCCAGGATCATGGTCACGGCCCATCAGGACACTCATATGATGCAGGATGCCATCAACAGAGGCGAGGTATACAAGTTTTTGACCAAACCGATCGAGGTCGCGGACATCGAGAAAATCCTGCAAGACGCCGTCGCGAAATATGAAAAGGTTGCGGAAGAAAACAAGCGGATGGCGGAGTTGACGCTCGCGGTGCGGGGAAAGATGGCCGAACTCGGAAAGTTGGAGTCGGAACTGGTCCAAGCCGGCAAAAAAGCCCAGGACGCCACCCAGGCCCGGCAGGCATTCCTGGCTTCCATGACGCATGAACTGCGCATCCCCTTGAATGCGATACTGGGTTATAGCCAGTTATTGATGGGGATGGCCGAGGAAAAGGGGGTGACCGAGGATTTTGTTCCCGAACTGAACAAAGTTCAAGCCTACGGAAAGGACTTGTTGGATTTGGTCAACGGTCTTCTCGGTATGTCGGAAGGGGAGCCCGGCAAACGGGAAACCGGCGTGGAGCATTTTGCGGTCCGTCCCATGGTCGAGGAAACGATAAGTTTCATCGCGCCCTTTGCCAAAAAGAACGGCAATCGGTTGGAGTTTCAAGTCGATCCCGGCGCAAAATTCATGGAGGCCGATAGGAAAAAAGTCTTTCAAGTCCTGGTCAACGTGCTCAAAAACGCCTGCAAGTACACCAAAAACGGCAAGGTTTCCCTCGTGGTCCAGACGGAAAAAAAGGACGAGGCAGAATATGTGGTTTTTAAAATCGCGGATACCGGCATTGGCATGACCCAGGAACAAGTCGAGGCTTTTTTCGATGCAACGATCGAGGCGGATTCCTCCAGGAAGAAGTTTCCTCGCGCGGGACTCAAATTGACGATAAGCCGTCTCTTTTGCCGGATGATGGGAGGGGATATCGAGGTGGAAAGCGAGTTCGGCAAGGGAACGACTTTCACCGTCCGCGCTCTCAAGTCCCCCCCAATCTCCGGTTAGCCCGGATATCGCGGAACGAAAAGATTTGTTTCCGGACCGCCACGCCTTCGATTTTCAGTTTCCCGGCAAAAGAACGGGCTGTGAGACCTTGACGCCGCCGTTGGACGAGTAATTAAATAAATTGTCCAGCCGGGCCATCTCGGGGTCCTTGGCTTGGTTTGGGATCATGGGGACAACGATCGAGGCTTCCCGCCCTTTCAGGTCTCGATGGGAAAAACGGACAGGGACCGGCTCGCCCGCGTTTCCGTCAGGCGAATAGTACATATATAAATTGACGATGCCCCGCTTGAACGCGGGACGGAATTCCTCCTTCTCTTCCCAGCATCCGTTTCTGGCCATTTTGGGCGTCCCTGTGAATTTCCCGTCGACCGCCAGGCGATAATAGGGTTTTTGTCCGGGAATCAGGAAACTGCACATATAAAAGGATATCTCGCTCTTGCCGGCGGGGGCGATTTTCCGGAATCGTAAAAAGCGAATAGGGTCGCGTCTAACCCGATATTGCCGATCGCGATCAAATTCCCTTCGTGGATGGAAAGCCAGGGCATCGATCCGCCGACGTCCCGCGCGTCGATTTGGGAACCTCTCAAGGTCAATAACCCGGCCAGGAATAAAAAGGCCGCTACTGGGATTACGGCGGCGCCTTTCCATCCTGCTGGACAGGGTCTATTGAATTCAAGCCGGGATTCGTCCCGCTCCGTTTCTTCCAACTCTCTCGATCGGCGGTCATCGCGGCCAAAAAGTAATTTTTCAAAGGCCAGGCCCAGGAAAATCATGTTCAGAGGCGTTATTTGCGCCCGGAAGCGAAATGTCCCGAGTATCGCCAGGGAGGCAAACAAAGCTTGCAGGACGACGGGAGCCAGGACCAATCCCTTGATCGGCGGGGAGATTTGTTTGTTCGTCAAGAACAGCAGGAGCCCCGCCGCGATAAAAAAATAAATATAGAACTGGACGTGGGCGGCATGGAACGATTCGAAGGATAAATGCAAAGGCGTCAGGAACGTCCCGCCCGGATCGAACAGAAACCCGGGAATTTCCGTAAAAAGTTTTCCGAAAAGCAAACGGCCGATGTCCAGAGGACTTGAGGCAAGAACTTCAAGGCTTCCGCGAGGATCCTTGATGGGGTTGAATCCCTTGGCGATCATTTCCGCGGCGTAAGGGTTGCCGTTGTAATTCCAAGCGCTGGTCGAGTCGTAGGCGGAGGCGTCCCGACCCAAGGGTATCCATTTTCCGGAAACATTAAAGTAAATCAAATTCAGAGGAATGGCGACGATGGCCCCTCCCAAAAGCGCCCACCCCGCTTTTTTC
>JACRGP010000072.1 GCA_016217765.1 Nitrospinota bacterium
GAATCCGCCATCCGCGACGCCGACATCGCCGAGGAGGTCGCGTTCCTGACCCGGAACCAGATCCTCGTGCAATCGGCCACCGCCATGGTCGGGCAGGCCAACTTGATCCCGCAGTCCGTCTTGCAGTTGCTCCGGTAAACGCCGTCAACCGCGATCTGCAAACGAGCGCCTCCTCCGGGAGGCGCTTTTTTTTTGCAAAATGACCCCCCGCTCGCCGCCTCCAGCCGCCTTCGCAAAAAAAACCATAAAGTGATTTTCCCGTTTTTCCGTAAAAACGGTATTCGCCGGAAGGCGGACAAAAATATCTGTAAAGGATTTTTTTTTAATCTCCGATAGATAACATGAACAATCCACCTTAAAAAAGGAGCCCTTATAGAAAAACGCGCGAAAACTCGAAAATATTTCCGTTTTTAGCGGTTTTGGACGATTAAAAATCCAAGACCCGGGTTTGGCAAGGAAGCCAAAACCCTTGCAATGGTTCAATCCAAAAATCATGGAGGATAACGGATATGCCAGTAAGAATATTCAACAATATTCCCTCGCTTAACGCGCAGAGGATACTGGGAATCAACAATGAGCGCCTGTCGCAATCCATCGAGCGAATCTCGTCGGGCATCCGGATCAACCGGGGCGCCGACGACGCGGCCGGCCTTGCCATTTCCGAGTCCCTGCGGTCCGACACGCGCGCCCTGCGGCAAGCCGTAAGAAACGCCAACGACGGTATTTCCCTCATCAACGTAACGGAAGGCGCCCTCAACGAACAGTCGGGGATCCTGATCCGTCTCCGGGAACTTTCCTCGCAGGCGGCCACGGGGACCGTCGGTTCCACGGAACGCCAGACCATCCAGCTCGAGTTCACCGCGTTACGCAACGAAATCGACCGGATCGCGGCGACGACGGAATTCAACGGCCAGAAACTGATCGACGGTTCCCTGGCCTCCAGCGTGGCGGCCGTCAGCCACATCCTGATCCAGGTGGGCATCGACAACTCGACCAACAGCCGGATCGACCTCAACACCCAGGTCAACCTCACGGCGATCACCTCGACGGCCTTGACTACCACCACTGCGCTTTCGACCATCACGGCGGGGACAAAGCTTTCGGACCTTTCCGTAACAACGTCGGCGGCGGCCCTGACGGCCCTGGAATCCATCAACGATTTCATCTCGCAGGTGACCGCGGGACGAGGCAAGGTGGGAGCCGTGCAGAACAGGCTGGTGCGGACCATCGCCAACCTGTCCATCACGATCGAGAACCTCTCTTCCGCCGAATCGGCCATCCGCGACGCCGACATCGCCGAGGAGGTCGCGTTCCTGACAAGGAACCAGATCCTGGTCCAGGCCGCGACAGCCATGGTTGGACAAGCCAACTTGTTGCCGCAGTCGGTATTGCAGTTGCTCAGGTAACCGGAGACTTCGACGTTTTCCGGAACCTATTCCGGCAAGGATGCCGGGTCATGGAACTTAAAGCCTCACGATACGTCCTATTTCAAGGAGGAAAAAGGATATGGCGCTTAGGATTTTTACAAACTTAATATCGCTAAATTCCCAGCGGACCCTGGGTATCAACAACTCCATGCTGGGCCAGTCGATCGAACGAATCGCCTCCGGGATCAGAATCCGGTCCGCCGCGGACGACGCCTCCGGCCTGTCGATGTCGGAAACGATCGCGTCCGACGTTCAGGCCCTCAGGCAAGGGTCCAAGAACATGAATGACGGCGTCGCCCTCATCAAAACCAGCGAAGGCGCGCTGGGCGAGATCTCGACCATGCTCATCCGTCTTCGAGAGCTTGCTTCCCAGGCCGCGACCGGAACGATCGGCGATACGGAGCGCGGGTCCGTTCAACTCGAATTCACGGCGCTCAGCAGGGAAATCGACCGGATTTCGAGCACCACCGAATTTAACGGTCAGAAGCTGATCGACGGATCGATGGCATCGACGGCTTTAAACCATGTGGTCATCCAAACCGGCTCGAAAACCACCTCGAACGACCGGATCGACTTGAATACCGAGGTCAACCTGACCAGCGTGACCACGACGTCCCTGGGGATAAGCAATTCGTCCATCACCACCCAGTCGAAAGCCTTGAGCGCGATGGACTCCCTGACCCAGGCCATTCAAAGCCTGGTCCAAATCCGGGGGCGGCTGGGAGCGACCCTGAACCGCATCGCGCAGTCCATCAATACCCAGAACGCCACCGTGGAGAATTTGACCTCGGCGGTTTCGTCCATCAAGGAGGCGGACATGGCCGAGGAAATGGCGGGCCTGACTAAAAATCAGATCCTCGTTCAGTCGGCATCCGCCATGGTCGGACAGGCCAATTTGATACCGCAGTCGGTCCTGCAGTTGTTGCAACAATAAAAAGAGCCCGCCCGCGCGGCGCAGGCGGACATTACAAATACTTCGGTCATTGACGAGAGATAAATGGAGGAAACGAATATGTCACTGGCAATTTTTCCCAAAGCGTTCAGCATAGGTTTCGTGCCGAGGGTCGATACCTCGAATTTCAACCACGCCGGGCCGCCGATTGTCCTTGGAGATTCCGGCCGCAATCCGGGCGAACAGGACCCCTCCGCGGCGTCCAAGCCGGCCCCGGCCGACGACGGCAAGGGAACCGGAGACGAAGTGGATTTGTCCTTCAACCGGGAGACCCGCTTCGAAATGGACCACGAAACGAAAAAAGTGGTCGTCAAGGTGATCGACAAAAAGACCCACGAGGAGATCAAGCAAATCCCGAACAAGCAGGCCCAGAGACTCTCGCAAAACATCGGCCAATATCAGCAAAAGACTTTTGAAGGGCTGGCCTGAGACCGGACCCGATCGGTTTTGTTATAATGGTTCGATGAATATCAAGGGGACCCGGGATTTCCCGGTTCCCCCCAACAGAGTTTCATGCGAAAGTATAGAGTCGGCCTCATCGGTTGCGGAAGGATAGGGACCCTTCTCGAGGAAGATCCCTTGCGCGGGAAACCCTGCACCCATGCGGGAGGATTCCGGGCCGTGAAGCCGGCGCAAATCGCCGCCGGATGCGACATCAATCCGGAGCGGCTTTCCCGGTTCGGCAGGCGCTGGGGGGTGGATCGGCTTTACTCCGACCACCGCGAGATGCTCCTGGAGGAAGACCTGGACATCGTCTGTATCGCGACCTGGACCCATCTTCATGCCCGCATGGTCATGGACGCCGCCAACGCGGGCGTCCGCGGGATCTTTTGCGAGAAACCCATCGCCTCCCGCCTGGAAGACGCCCGCGCCATCGCGCGCTTGTGCGAGGAAAAGAAAATCCCTCTCCTCATCAACCATGAACGGCGTTGGGACTCCCATTACCGGAAAGCGCGCGACCTCGTCCTGAAAGGAAAGATCGGCGAGCCGCGGACCTTGATCGGCAACGCGCTGTCCTGGAAACCGGGCCAACTGCCCGTCGCCGTCCATGGCGGCGGCCCCATGTTTCACGACGGCACGCATCTCACCGACCTCCTCCTTTATTTCGGCGGCCCCATCGACTGGGTCTCCGGGCACGAAAGCCGTCCCTACGGAAAAAAATACATCGAGGAAACCGCCTGCGCCATGGTACGATTCCGCAACGGCGCTCTCGGCTTCATTGAAGGGGGAGGCGCGCGGAAGTATTTCAACTTCGAACTCGACATCCAGGGCTCGGAAGGGCGCATCCTCATCGGCAACGCCGGAAGAGAGCTGTACCTCGCGCGAAAGAGCGGACGGTTTACCGGATTCCGCGAACTGGTGAGGGTCCCCTTCCCCGAGACCCGGCGTTACGAAACCCCCTTCGTGGGAGGGGCCCGCGACATGATACGTTGCATCCAATCCGGCGAGCCGAGCCTGTCCAGCGGACGCGACGGCCTGAAAGCCCTCGAGGTGATCCTGGCCATTTACAAGTCCGCGGCCAAAATGGGACGGCGGCTCGAAATCCATGACGGGTATTAGAAACCTCGGGTTGTCCATTTTGGCGATCGTCCTGATTTCCTCGGCGGGCCTGGCGCTCAAAGTTTACCTGAACGCCGCCGCCGAACTGCGGCAAGGCGACGAATATTCCGCCAAGGGGTTGCCGGACCAGGCGGCCGTCCATTACGAGCGTTCCATCCGATGGTATCTTCCCGGATTGAACGACGGGGAAAACGCCGCGGAAGGTTTATGGAAAACCGCCGCCCAATACGAATCCCGGGGAGACATTGAGAACGCCCTCAGCTCCTACCGCCTGCTCCGCGGCGCGTTTTACTCCGCCAGAAGTTTTTTCACGCCGGGCCGTAAATGGATAGGCCGTTGCAACGAGAAGATCGCCGAACTCATGGCGGGCCGTCCTCCCTTTTCAGCCGCGGACCGGGCGAAATCCCTCGAGCGGAGAAAGAGCGAGGCGCTGTCCCTTCTTTCGACCGAGAAGCCGCCTTTCATCCAATGGGCCTTGTTGAGCGAACTCGGCTTTTTCGGGTGGGTGGCCTGCGCTTTCCTGTTCGTCGTCAAAGCCATGACTCCCCAGGGGCGGATCAAGACGCGTCAAGCGCTCCTGTTGAGCGGAGCGTGGGCCGCGTTTTACGGGCTCTGGATCCTGGGCATGGCCAACGTTTGACGAGAACCCCTCTCTACTTTCCCTCCCAGATTAAAAATTTTTAATTGAAATCGGAAATTCGTGTATGCTATTTTTTTTCAGGTTCTCTAAGAGCGCCTAACAAAATGAAGTTTCCCATGACTTCCTCCCCCTCGAAGGGGGAGGCCCAGGTGGGGGTGAAAAGCCGGGCAAACGCCCGGAGGCGACGCGGCAATGACGCCGGGGACGCCCCCGGTGGGCAATGCCGCCCCGCGCTTGCGCCGGGGCGGCAATGAATCCGGCGTCACGCCGGCCGCCTTCGGCGTCAGCCTGAGGCGGTATCGGATCCAGCGTTCACGCTGGTCACCCTCCCCCAGCCCCCTCCCCAGCGTGACGCTGGACTCAATAGGCTTGGCTCCGATGGCGAATGGGAGTCATCGGGGGCAATCCGGGCTTGGCCATCCCGCTCCGGGGCGTTCCCCGGTCAAGGGAGGGGAGTAATTTGAGGGTCGAGCCAAATAGTTCATTTTGTTAGGCGCTCTAAATCTTCCGCGTTTTCTCCGCCAACAACGCCTTGCGACAACCAGGAAACCGCATGCCTGGGAAACGGCTTCAATTACCGGTGATCAAATGATCGAAGTTGAAAACCTGAGCAAATCCTACGGTCCCCGCCAGGCCATCAAGAATATCTGTTTTCAAGTCAACAAGGGAGAGGTCGTGGGTTTTTTGGGACCCAACGGAGCCGGAAAAACCACCACGATGAACATCCTCTGCTGTCTCATTCCGGCCTCCCAGGGAACGGCGCGCATCTGCGGTCACGACATCTTCGAGCGCTCATTGCAAATCCGCAAAATCATCGGATTCCTTCCGGAAACGCCGCCGCTTTACGCGGAAATGACGGTTGCCGGCTTCCTGGCGTTTGCCGCGAGAATCCGCCTCGTTCCGGCAAACAAAACCGCCGCCGCCGCGGACCGGGTGCTCGAAAAATGCCGCATCCAGGACGTCCGCCACCGGATCATCGGCAGGCTGTCCAAGGGTTACCAGCAACGGGTCGGCCTGGCCCAGGCGATGATCCACGACCCGCAAATCCTCATTCTGGACGAGCCCACGACCGGGCTGGACCCGATCCAAATCATCGAGATCAGAAAACTCATCAAGGACCTGGCGTCGTCGCACACCATCATCCTGAGTTCCCACATCCTTCCCGAGGTCACGCAGATCTGTCAGCGCGTCATCATCATCAACGAGGGGGAAATCGCGGCGATGGACTCGCTGGACGGGCTCACTTCCGCAATGCGGAAATCCGAACGGCTTCACCTGAAAACCCGCAACGCGCCGCCCGGGGCCGCCGAGCGGTTGCGCCAATTGCGCCGGGTGATCTCCGTGCGGCCGGAGGACCGCGGACAATTCCTGATCGAATGCGAACTGGATTCGGGCCTGCAGGACGAAGTCGCGAGGCTGGCCCTGGAAGACCGGTGGGGGATCGTGGAGTTGAAACCGGTCGCCTTGACGCTGGAAGACATATTCCTCAAACTAACCACCGAAGAAGGCGGGCCGCATCATGAAACAATCCCTGACCATCGCTAAAAGGGAGCTGGGTTCGTTTTTCAGCTCCCCGGTATTCTACGTGGTCTGCGCCGTTTTTCTGATCATCTACGGTTTCATTTTTTTCAACATCTTGAACTATTTCAGCCTGCAATCGCTTCAGGCCAGCCAGTTCCAAGGCATGGACGCCGGGTTCAACCTGAACGAGATGGTGATCGAACCTTCGTTGCAGAACATGGCGGTCATCCTGCTCCTGATCATCCCCATCATAACCATGCGGAGCTTTTCGGAGGAGAAAAAGACCAAGACCATCAATTTGCTTCTTTCCTCTCCCATCCATCTCAAGGAGATCGTCGCCGGGAAGTTTCTCGCCTGCATGGCGGTGGTCACGGTGATGCTCCTGCTGTCCTCCTACTCGGTCCTGTTCCTGCTGGCCATAGGGAAACCGGAGATCGGACCGGTGGCCAGCGGCTACCTCGGTTTGTGGCTCATGGCGGGCTGTTACATATCCGCCGGGGTGTTCGCCTCGTCCCTGACCGACAACCAGATCATCGCCGCCGTCGTCGGTTTCGGGTTCACGTTGTTCATGTGGATCATCGGGTGGGGCGCGCAAGCGGCGGGGCCCGGTTTCGGCGAGCTTTTGAAATTCCTGTCCCTGGTGGACCATCTGGAACGGTTCCTCAAGGGGATCGTCGATTCCAGCGACGCGATCTACTACCTGACCTTTATCGTATTCGGACTTTTCCTGACGCACCGGGTACTGGACTCCAAACGATGGAGATGACTCGATGAAACGATTTGCCCCCATCGCCGGGTGGAGCGCGCTGGCCTCGGGTTTTTGCGCCCTCCTGTTTTATATCGTCTTCCCGCAATCGCGCGCCCCGCTCTACACGCTGGCCGCGATCTTTTCGATCAACGCGGCGTTCTTTTTCGTCGCGGACTGGGATTCCATCAAGCGCGTCTTGAGCGGACGCGCCGCCCGGTACGGCCTCAATTCCTCCATACTCGCCGCCGTATTCCTCGGCATCCTGATATTCGTCAACCTGATTTCATACCGTCACAAATACCGGGTCGACATGACCGAGAAGGGATACTACACGCTCTCGCCGCAGACCAAAAAGATCGTTGGCTCCCTGCCCCGCGAAGTTAAAATGACCGCCTTCTTCCAGACCGATTCGCCGAACAAGGCCGACTTCCAACATCTGGCGGACGGGTACGTGGAGTTGACGGATAAAATCAAACTCGAATTCGTCGACCCGGACAAGAATCCCGCCGTCGCCAAACGGTACGGCGTCACGACTTACGGGACCGTGGTTTTGGAAAGCGGCAAGCAGGAGTCGAAAGTTTCCCACGCCACGGAGGAAAACCTGACGAACGGAATCCTCAAGGCGATCGACGACGAAAGGAAGACCATTTATTTCCTCGACGGGCACGGCGAAAGAGACCTGGACAACATGGAGAAAGAAGGCTACTCCGAGGTCAAAAAATCCCTCGAGAAAGACAATTTCCTAGTCAAGAAACTTTTGCTCATGCAAAGCGGGGAAGTCCCCAAAGACGCGTCCCTTCTGATCGTCAACGGCCCGCAAAAACCGATTTTGGACAAGGAACGGGCGGTCATCCAGGACTATCTGGACCAAGGCGGTTCCGTATTTTTACTCATCGATCCCCAGAGCGATTCCGGAATGGACGCCTTCCTTAAAAAGTGGGGGATCGAAGCCGGAGACGATATGGTCATCGACCCCCTGTCCAAGCTGTTCGGCGGGGACTTCGCGGCGCCGGTGATCAGCCAATACACCCATCACGACATCACCAAGGATTTTGCCCTGGCCACGATTTTCCCGCTGGCGCGGTCGGTGAAAGCCGTCCCCGCCGAGGGAGTCGAAACGGTGGAACTGCTTAAAACGGGACCCAACAGTTGGGGAGAAAAAGACTTGACCGGTTCCAAAGTCAAATACGACGAGGGCGTCGATTTGAAAGGCCCCGTCGCCGTCGCCGTCGTCGCGACGCGAAAAATAAAAGACGCGGGAGCGGCCTCAAAAAATAAAACTCCCGCGGCGGACGAAAAGGGCCCGAAAAACAACGCATCCGGGAAAAACGATGACGCCGCCGGCGCCGGAAAACCGCGCAAAGCCACGCTGGTGGTCGTGGGCGATTCCGATTTCGCCAGCAATGCCTACCATGGATTTTCCGGAAACGGGGACTTCTTCCTCAATACCGCGTCGTTTCTGGCCCAGGAGGAGAAGCTGATATCCATCCGCCCGCGCGAGCGAAAAACGAGTCCGGTCCAACTGACCCGCGCGGAAGGTAGCCTGATGTTCATCCTCGGCATGATCGTCATCCCCGCCCTGGTCATCGGCTCCGGAATCCGGGTATGGTGGAGGCGGCGCGCCCTATGAGGTTCAAAGGCACGGTCCTGATGACGGCGGCATTCATCGGCATCGTCCTGTACTACTTTCTCCTGGAAATCCCCGGCGAGCGGAAACGGAAGGAAGAGAAGGAGCTGTCCGAAAAAGTTTTGGCGTTCAAGGCGGAGGACGTCGACGAGTTTTCCCTCGTCCGCCACGATCAAACGATCGTCGTCCGGCGCACGGAAAAGGACGGCTGGGAAATCGTCCAGCCCGTTCAGGCTAAAGCGGACGGCGCCGCCGCGGAGTCGGTCCTCGAACGGCTTCAAAGCGCGACTTTCTCGCGGGTGGTGGAGGAAAACCCCGCGGACCTTGCCGCCTTTGGCCTGAAACAGCCCTCCCTTCAAATCTCCCTCAAATGGAAAAGCGGCGGAGCGTCGATTGCCGTCGGCGATGGCAGTCCCATAGGCCATTCCTTGTACGTCAAACGCGGCGACCAGGACCGGGTCCTGCTGTCGCCCATCGAAAAACGCGAGTTGGACAGGTCCCTGTTCGAACTGCGCGACAAGACGACCTTGTCGTTTCCCGTAACCGAAGTCGTTTTGGCGGAAATCCAGCGCGCTGGAGGGGAAGTCCTGCGTTTCGACAAAAAAAACGCGGTCTGGACCGTAACGGGAAAATCGACGACCAAGGGGGACGCGGGAGAAATCGAAAACCTCCTGAACTCGGTCCGGTCCGCCAGGGTCTCCGAGTTCGTCGACGAAGACCCGAAAGACCTCTCCGCTTACGGGTTGGCGGCCCCGTCGATCCGTTTCACCGTGACCGCCGGGGAGAAAAATCCGTCCCAGTCCTTGCTGATCGGCTCTCAAAAGGAAGGCGGGAACTATTACGCGAAGGTATCGGCGGCAAAAAACGTTTTCGCCGCGGGCCACGGTCTCGTCGAAACGCTATCGAGAAACGAACTCGATTTCCCGGACAAATCGTTGCTGGACTTCAAGGAGAAAGACGTCGCCGAAATCGAACTGGTCGAAAACGGCAAAACCGTCCATTTGGTCCGCGACAAGAAGAACGCTAAAGGGTGGCGGATCGACAAACCCATCGAGACCGAAGCCGACCCGGCGACGGCGAGCAGTCTGCTATTCGACCTCAAGGATGCGAGAATCTCCGCGTTTCTGGAGGGCGACGCGAAAAACCTCAAGGCCTACGGGCTGGATGCGCCGCAAAAACGGCTCTCGCTATGGTCCGCCGAAAACAAGTCCGCGGGCTTCAAACTGGGGAACAAAACCAACGACGGAAAGTCCTATTTCGCCGCGCGCGAGGGAGAACCTTCCGTGTTCGTTTTGCCCGACGAAACGGTCAACAAAATTTTCCGCGCGCTGTACGACTTGCGGAACAGAAAACTCCTGCGGTTCAAATCCGAGGACGCCGAAAAAATTTCAATCCATTATCCCGACCGGACCTTCGAGTTGAAAAGGCGGGGCGAGGACTGGGAGCTGTCGAAACCGGAAACGACGGCGGTCAAACCGTTCGTCCCCAAGGACATCCTCTGGACCTTGTCCGGCCTCGAGTTCGAATCCATCGTGGACCCGCCCTTGTCCCCAAAAGAGACCGGTCTTGACCGTCCCGCCGCGCAAATAACCGTTTCCGGCAAACAGGACAAACCGCTCGGCAAGCTGACGGTCGGCGCTCAGACCGAGGAGCAAACCCTGCGCTACGCCCAAGTCGAGGGAACCCCCGCCCTCTACCGGATCAAGGAACGCTTCATGAAGGAAATGCCGAGGGACCTGGAAAAGTTCAAGAAATAAATCTTGCAAAAAGAGACAACTTTGGCAAAATAAACATTTCGCCCGCGGGCGGCCCGCCGCAAATGCCATACAAGACCAGCCGAACTTCGCGGAAGGCAACAAAAGCCGTATCCGCCCCAATCCCCTCATCCTCGGCGGCCCCATCACAACCCTCTCCCATATCCTACTTTTCCTACTTTATATAGACAAACCAGTTAAAAATCACACTTCATATGGTGGCGAAAGAATAGTTTTATCTTTTTTTAAGGTTCCAGGACATTGATAATCTATTGATTTTCCAGTTGTTAATAAAATTTAAAATATTTTTTACCAATTATCTATTGACAACTACCATATGTAGTGGTACTTTTTATAGCGTTATACAAAATAAGGGAAGTTGTAATAGGGATCAATCTAAACATCCAAGACTTGAAAATGCACAAGAGCGTATCGGACAACATGGCTTTCAGGATCTTCGGTTTAAGGGTTTTTGAGGCATTCCCTACCGGCTTCAGGCGGGTTACCAAGAAAGTTGCCTTTTTTGTCTCTTTAATGCCCCTTTCCAAAGGGATGCATGGAGACCACAAACCCCTTCCCAAATCCCCAAATATTTTGAGCGCCGGCCGAACCCTGCATGATTTTTCGGCTCCACATCCCCTGCCAAGCGGCGTTAGCGCTACGAAAGGCAATTTTTTTGGCCAAGGACCAGAGCGCCTCGGCTCTGATCTCGACCAGATGGTAACCCGCCGTCCATCCTCCGCTTCTCCCCGCCGCCGGCTTCGCAGGTCGATTCACGATCGGGATTGCGCTATCGATCCCCGTTTCATGCCAATGACAGGACTCGAGTTTCCTCCAGCCTTTTTCTGATTTTTTAGTTCTTTACCGATCCCGGACCTGCGAAACCCCGGCGGGGTTTCTTTTTCCCGTCCGCCCCCCCCAACGTGCCGTTGGCTCCAACGCCGTCGTCTCCGGGCTTGCCGCGGCGTCGCCCTGGCGAGCCGGGCGCTGGCCCGGTCAAAGGAGGGGGGATTTGAGCGTGAGGTCGCCGGTTCATTTTGTTAGACGCTCTAAATGAAGTCGGCCTTGTCTTGCATCCGCACATTGTTTATAGTGGGTTTCCCGATTCAACCATCCACACGGAAAAACCATGCCGAACAAAACTCTTCAGTTCCCCTGCAAGGTCGCGGGCGATTATCTTCCCGCCTACGCGCACCCGGGCGACGCGGGAGCCGACCTGCGCTCGGCGGTGGACGATACCGTCCCGGCCCGCGGCAGGAAGTTGATCCCCGCCGGAATTCGCATCGCCCTCCCGCCCGGGCACGTCGGCCTGGTCTGGCCGCGAAGCGGGCTGGCCGTCAACCGAGGGATCGACTGCGGCGCCGGGGTCATCGATTCCCAGTATCGAGGAGAGCTTAAGGTACTGATATTCAACCATACGGACGCCGATTTCATTATAAATCGGGGCGACAAGATCGCCCAACTGTTGGTCCAAAAGGTGGAAACGGTCGAGTTCGTCCCAGTCCGGGAATTGGACGACACGCAACGGGGAGAAAACGGCTTCGGCTCGACCCGTTGACCCTTCAGCCATGAAAATCAAAGTCCGGGACGCGGAAATCGAATTGACGATGGGGGACATCACGGAAAGCGACACCGACGCCATCGTCAACGCCGCCAATTCGCAATTGGTCCTCGGGGCGGGCGTCGCCGGCGCGATCCGCAAAAAAGGCGGCCCCAGGATCCAGGAAGAATGCGACGCGATCGGGGGATGTCCCGTGGGCGGCGCGGTCGTTACCTCCGGCGGCGCGTTGAAAACGCGTTACGTCATCCACGCCGTTGGACCCCGCTGGGGCGAAGGCGACGAAGAGAACAAATTGCGAAGCGCCACCCTCAACAGCCTGAAGCGCGCCGACGAAAAAAACCTCGCCAGCGTCTCCTTCCCTGCGGTCAGCGCCGGAATATTCGGGTTCCCCATCGACCTCTGCGCGCGGACCATGCTGACGACGGCGCGCGACTACCTGGCCGGTCCCGCGGGACTCAAGCGCGTCCGTTTCACGCTGTTCGACGCCGCCAGCTTCGACGTTTTCAAGAAGACCCTCGAAACTTTATAGCGAAAGCCGGTTGGCTTTCCACTCCCAATTGACCTATAATGAAGACTACGGCCTGTTCCCGTTCCGGAGAACGCCGGAAGGCTCTTGCTTTTGCGTAAGAGCGTGTAACAAAATGAACCATTTGGCTCGATCCTCAAATTACTCCCCTCCCTTGAGGGAGGGGGCTGGGGGAGGGTGGGCTGGCTTTTCACCCCCACCTAACCTCCCCCTTCAAGGGGGAGGAAGTTATGGGATACTTCATTTTGTTACACGCGCCAAGGAAAAATGTACATGGGCAATTTAGCCGACAAGATCAAAGGATGGTTTGGAGGTCAACAAGCCGTGAATAACGGGACGAAAGACCGGGCCGAAAACCCGTCAAACGACAAGAAAACCCGCTTCACGGTGTCGCGTATCCAGCCGACGCCGAACCCGGATTCCGTGCAGTTCATGCTCAACGAGCCCGCGGTCCTGTCCGGGACGAAAACTTTCTCCTCCGCCGAGAAAGCCAAGGGCGACCCCCTCGGCGAGGCGCTCTTCGGAATATTCGGGATCGAGGACGTCTTCCTGAACGAACGCTCCGTCACGATCACCAAGTCGCCCGCGGTGGGCTGGAACGTCTTGATCGACGAAATCACGAATGCTCTGGAAACCCACCTGACTTTTTACGAGACCGCCGACGAGGAAACCGCTCCCGCCAACACGCTGAACCTCGGCTCGATCGAGGTCGAGTTCACCCCGGACGAATTCATCCGCCTCGCGGACGACCAGAAGGAACAGATCATCGACGCCATCTTCGAACATTCCATCCGGCCCGCGCTGGCCTACGACGGCGGCGGGTTGACCCTGCAAGGCGTGAAGGGGACCGCGGTGCGTATCCACTACCAGGGCTCGTGCGGAAGTTGCCCCAGTTCCCGGGCGGGGACGTTGCACTACATCGAATCCATCCTGAAAGAACACCTCCACCCCGACCTGCAGGTCGAAGCGGTGTAACCGCGGTCGCCCCCCTCCCACGGGGACAACCTTTACCCCCGCCGTTTCAAAGCCATTTGCCCGGCGCCGCCGGCGGCTCGTAATGCAGGACGTAATCGAGCGCGCTTTCCGCGTCCGGCCGGGTCGCGAACAACTCCAGCGTCTCCCGTTTCGCGAATTTCAAGTCCGCCATTTCGCGCATATGCGCGATCAAGGGATCGTAAAAGTTGTTGGTGTTGACGAAGACCAGGGGCTTCCGCGTCAAGCGGAGTTGCTTCATCGACAGGATTTCCATGGCCTCCTCGAGGGTACCGATTCCGCCGGGCAGGACGATGAAGGCGTCGGACCGCTGGTCCATGACCGCCTTGCGTTCACGCATGTCCCTGGTCACGATCAGTTCGTCGGCCTCTCCGTATTCGATGTCCTTGACTTTGAAAAACTCCGGCAGGACCCCCACCACTTTTCCGCCCGTCTCGTGGACGCCGCGCGCGACGCACCCCATGAGGCCGATGGAGGCCCCTCCATAAACCAGGTTGATGCCCTTGCGGCCCATCCGCCGCCCCAGGTCGGTCGCCGCCAAGCGGAACGCCTCGCCCGCGGACTGGCTGGAGGCGCAAAAAACGCAGATGGAGCGGATTTCCTTCATGGGCGTTCCTCGATGCGCGGCGTTCTCAATC
>JACRGP010000075.1 GCA_016217765.1 Nitrospinota bacterium
ATGTTGCTGGAAGTCAGGGACCTGAAAAAATATTTCGTCCTGGAGGGAAACGGCGGGCGCAAGACGACGGCGCGCGCGGTGGACGGGATTTCCTTTTCCTTGGCCAAGGGCGAGACGCTGGGGTTGGTGGGGGAAAGCGGTTGCGGCAAGTCCACCGCCGGCCGGGCCGTCATCCGGCTCGTCGAGCCGACGGCGGGCGAGGTCCGCTACAAGGGCAAAGACATCCTGTCCCTCGGACGCGCCGAGATGCGGGCCCTGCGCAAGGAGATCCAGATCGTCTTCCAGGACCCCTACGCCTCATTGAACCCGCGGAAGAAAGTGGGCGCGATCCTGGAGGAACCGTTCGCGATTCACGGCATAGGGACCCAAAGCGAACGGAGGGAACGCGTCGCCAGATTGTTGCGCCGGGTGGGGTTGCCCCCGGACCATGCCGGACGGTATCCCCATGAGTTCAGCGGCGGGCAGAGGCAGAGGATCGGCATCGCCCGCGCCATCGCGCTGGAACCGGAGTTCATCGTGGCGGACGAGCCGGTATCGGCGCTGGACGTTTCCATACGCGCCCAGGCGCTCAACCTCCTGCAGGAGTTGCAGGAGTCGATGGGACTCTCGTTTTTATTCATTTCCCACGACATGGGCGTCGTCGAGCATTTTTGCGACCGGGTGGCGGTGATGTATCTGGGGAAATTCGTCGAGGTCGCGGACCGCAAGGAACTGTATGTGTCCCCGCGCCATCCATACACGCAGGCCCTGCTGGCGGCCATACCCTCCGCCGGAGCCGGAATAAACAAGGAACGGACGCCGGTCCGGGGAGAGATCCCCAGCGCCTCCTTCCCGCCGGCGGGATGCGCGTTTCACACGCGTTGCCCGATAAAAGAAAAAACGTGCGAGCAGGCCGTCCCGGAACTCAAGGAGACGGCGCGCGGCCATTTCGTCGCCTGCCATTTGCGGGCGTGATCGTTGAAAATGGACTTTTTCAGTTCAGCGACGGCTCTTCTTCCTCGGAAGGATGCGGCACGGCGGAGGCGTGGTGCAAGGCCATCTTCCAACCTCCCTCCACCAACCGGAAAACGTTGGTGGCTTGGACGTTGGAGGTCTTGACGCCGGACATGGTGAAGGAAAAGAGTTTTTCCTCGCAACTCACCCAGGCCAGGTCCATGGACGCGATGATTTCCACGTTGTCCAGGCGGATTTCAAGGTCGTCCTGCGTGTTCTCGAAAATGTCCTTCCAACTTTGGATGACGGGTTCGAACCCGTGAATGGCGTGCCAGCCGGGATGGATGCACAGGATGGACAGGTCGTCGTGCCAGACCTCTTTCATCAACTCCAGGTTCTGTTCGTTGAAAGCTTTATAAAAACGTTCGTTGGCCTCGAGGGCTAGCTTTTCGTTGAGCATGGGCCGCCTCCTCAAAGGGGATTATGAACTCAATCCGGGAACAGGCTCCGGATTGCCGATTCGCGGCATGACTCGCTTAGAGCGCCTAACAAAATGAAAGTCCCCATAATTCCCTCCCCCTTGAAGGGGGAGGTTAGGTGGGGGTGAAAAGCCAGCCCATCCTCCCCCAGCCCCCTCCCTCAAGGGAGGGGAGCATATGTGGGGTCAGACCATCAATTCATTTTGTTAGACGTTCTTACGACGGTTTTAGCAAATATTCCACGGCCCCGAAGGTTTCCGGGGACTCCCAGTTTTTCGCGCCGTCCACCTTGGCGATCACCTGCCCGGCCTTGTCGATCACGTATGTCGCGGGAATGGACGGCGTGGGGAAGAGTCTTTCCACCTGGCCGTCGGCGTCCAGGAGCACGGGGAACGACAACTGATATTCCCGGGCGAAGGACCTCACTTTTTCGTCCGACCCCTTGTCGATGCTCACCGCCAGGACGGCGACCCCCTCCGAGCGAAAACGCCGGTAGAGCGATTCGAGCGACGGCATTTCGATCCGGCACGGGCCGCACCACGTCGCCCAAATGTTGAGGATCACCACCTGGCCCTTGTAATTGGACAGGCTGTCCCAGTTCCCGTTCAGGTTCCGCAGGGTGAAGTCGGGGGCCGGATAGACGGCGGACGACCGCCCCTGGCCAAGCCCTTCGCTGGCCTGCAAGCGTTCCACGTCCAGCGGGCTCTCGTTGTAATGGTCGAGGAACGCGAGCAGGGCGACGATGAACAGGAACAAGTAGAGCCCGATGTATTTTTTAATGGGAATAGAGGTTTTCCTTTTTAAGGCGATCGATTTCATCTTTCAGTTTCTCGATATTGATCCGTTGTCCCATGAGCAGGAAGTAAAGCAGGGTGAAGGCGGTCAGGGAAATCAACAGCGCGCCGACCATCGAGGGCGCCATGCCCGCGCCCAACCCTTGCGCGGAGATCATCTTGGGTTGCGGGTGAAACGTCCGCCACCACAGGACGGAAAAGTGGATGATGGGGATGTCCAGGAACCCGACAATGCCGACCACCGCGGCGTAACGCGCCCGCATCGAGCCCGGGTCCGTGTGGATGCGTAGCATGAGATAGGCCACGTAAATGAGCCACAGGATGAGGGTGGAGGTCAACCGCGCGTCCCACACCCACCATGTCCCCCAGATGGGCTTGGCCCAGATGGGGCCGGTGACGAGGACCAGGGAGCAAAACAGCACGCCGATCTCGGCGGAGGCCATCGCGTAGATGTCCCATTCCCGCTCTTTCTTCCATAAGAACAGGATACTGCACAAAAAGACGATAAAAAACGCGAAAAAGGCGATCCATGCCGACGGGATGTGGAAATACATGATCCGCTGGACGACCCCTTCCGTCCTTTCCGTGGGGACGTAAAAGAATATGGCGTACAGGGCGGCCGCGAATGCGGCGGCGGTGAGCCAGAGCAAAACGGGTTTGTTGTCGTCGTTGTTCTCGCCGTTCATTTGTTGGCGCTCTTATGCAGGGATTCCTTCAGCGCTTCCAGGTCCTTTTTCAGGGTGTTGGCGCTCCGCCCCAGGCGAAACACGTAAAAGAAGATCGCGCCCCACACAAAGACGTTGGCGGCAAACAAGAAACCGAGGTTATCCATTCGATCACTCCTCAAGAATATGGTCGATAGTCATGATGGACACCCCTATGTAGATGATATCAAAACACGCGATCAAACCAAGCCAGTTTATCATCGACGAAAGAGGTTTCCCAGCCAGAAGCAGGCTCGTCATCCGCACCGACCCGATGACCACCGGGACCAGGAGCGGATACAGAAGGATCGGGAGCATGATCTCGCGCGCCTTCAAATTGGACGCCAGGGACGACAACAGCGTGCCGAGGGCGCAAATGCCCAGGGTCCCGATGAAAATCACGAGGGCCAGCGGACCTAAACGCGGAAGCAGGTCCACGTTAAAGAAAATCATGAAGAGGGGGAGGATGAACGTTTCCATGACGGTCAAGAAAACCAGGTTGCTGATCAGTTTGCCGAAGTAAATGGCGGTGCGGTCCGCCGGGGTCAGCATCAACCCCTGCAGGCAACCGTTTTCCTTCTCCAGCATGAAGGAGCGGTTCAGGCCGATGGCGCCGGAAAAAACGAACGCCACCCACAAGATGCCCGGCCCCACGTCGTAGGCGTTGACGACGCTCAGGTCCGCGGAAAAGATGAAAATGAGGATCACCAGCGCCGCGAAGATGAACATGGAACTGAACAGTTCCTTCGTCTTGATTTCGATGGCGAGGTCCTTCCAGACCAAGGCGAGGACTTGGTTGCAATAGCGGTTCATGTTTTTTGGCGGTTTTCCACGGTCTCGAAATAGAAACGTTCGAAACGGTCCCGGTCCACGTTGCCGACGCGGTCCATGAAGGCGATCCTGCCCCTGACCTGGATGGCGACCTTGTCGCACATCTCCAACCCGCGGGCGATATCGTGAGTGGTCATGAGGACGGTGCGTTTTTCCGTGTGCAACGCGGCCAGATGTTCCTTGAGTATGACCGCCGCGTGCGGGTCCAGCCCGGTGTACGGCTCGTCCAGGAACAATACGGAAGGGTTATGGACGATCGCCCGGGCGATGGCCAGCCGTTGCAACATCCCCCTGGAGAACGTGCGCGCGGGGTCGTGCATCCTGGCCTTGAGGCCGACTTCCTCGATCACTTGGGACGCCCGTCCGGGCGGATCGTTCAAGCCGTGCATCCTGGCATAAAACACCAGGTTTTCAAACGGCGTCAAGTCTCCATACAGACACGTCGCGTGCGAGATGACGCCGATCTCGTTGCGCAACCGCGCGTCTCCCTGGAGGACGTCGTATCCGGCGACGAAAGCCGTGCCCGAGGTCGGCCGGGCGATGGTGGACAGGATTTTGATCAACGTGGTCTTGCCGGCGCCGTTCGGGCCGAAGACGGTCAAAAACTCCCCTTTTTTCAAGTCGAACGACACGCCCCGCAAAGCGTCCAGCAAGCCGAAACTTTTGCATACGTTCTTCACGTGGATCGCGGAATCGGAGGGGACGGCGTCGTCGGTCATAGGGTATGGGGGAAAGTTTGCAATGCGATTCGTCCGGGCCCCCTTCGCGGCGTTTGGGGATGGGGGTCCGTCACGCCACGTCGGCCTGTCTTGAAGCGGATTTACGGTCCTTCCGGCCTTTCTCCAGCCCGTCGATTTTTTCCAGGATGGCGACCGCTTCCAACTCGAGGTTCTTGCGGAGGTCCGCGTAATCCTCCCCGGTCAGCTTGTCGGTCTTGAAATCGAACTCCAACTCCTTGATCGCGAGGAGCGTCTCTTCCTTGCGCACCAGGAGCCGCTTGTGTTCCTCCGCCGCCGCGTCCGGACTGACGTACAACTTCTTGTCATGGGACTTGGAAAACAGGGGGATGCCCACGGCGACCAGGATCGCGAGCGCCAGGATCAGTTCGATGAAGTGGACCAGGCTCATCCCTCAGGATTCTAATTTATCCAGCTCGGATTGCAGTTGTTTGGAGTATCCGCCAAGCCGGGTTTCCAGGGCCGGTTCGTTCCTGCCGGGAAGACCTTCGGAGATGTCGCGGTTTTTGCCGGTCCAGGTTCGTATGATCTTTCCGATCCCGATGCCTCCGGCAATGAGGGCGGCGAACGGCATGATCCAGGCCGTGAGGTTGAACCCTTTCTTGGTGGGGGCGGAAAGCGCTTTCTCGCCGTACTTGTCCACGTAGGCCTGGATGATCTGTTCCTTGGCGAGGCCGGACTCGATCTGTTTTTCGATCGTGGCCCGGTGCTTGTCGGAAGTGGAGCAATTGCAATTGATCAGCACCTTGCCGCACTTGTCGTCGCATTCGCACATGATGGCGTTTTCGATATCGGCGAGCAACGCGGCGGCGGAAGCGTTTGCCGCGTTTCCCGCCAGGATGACGAATGCCGCCAGGGCTACGATGTATTGGGTCCTCATGGCCGTCACTCCTGGGCCGGGGCGAAAGCCGCCGTTTGTTGCCGGAAGCGCTCCAGCCGCCGTCTCCGTTCCAGGCGGTCCGGCCACATGCAGATCACCGTGCCGAACGCGATGACCCATTGGCCGTACCACAGCCAGCTCACCATCGGGTTGACGTGGGCCTTGACCGTGATCGACTCGTCCTCGCGGAAATCCGCCAGCACGACGTAGAGGTCTTCCTTCCACGTGGAATACAGGCTCACCTCGGAAACGGGCTGGTTCTGCCCCTTGTAAAACTCCTTTTCCGGCAGGGCGGTCCATATGTGCCGCCCGTCCCGGGTCACGTCCAGTTGGGCGATGATGCGGGTCTTGACGTCGCTGGCCTCGACCGCGCTCAGTTTTTTGTAGGCGAACGTATAACCCCGGAGTTCCAGGGTTTCGCCGGGCTTGAGGCGCTTTTGCAGTTCAACGCTGTATGACGAGGAGCCCGCGATGCCCGCGAAGATCAGCACCACGCCGATATGGACGATGTATCCGCCATAGCGGCGTTTGTTGCGCCAGACAAGGGTGGCCAGCCCGGCGGCGAAAGACTCGCCGTGGAGTTCCATGCGCGCCCGGGCGCCCTTGAAAAACTCGATCAGGATGGTGGCCGTCACGAACGCGCATAAAACAAACGCCAGGTAAGTCAGGGCCTGGGACTTGTCCTGCAACGGGACGAACGGGAACAGCGCCGCGGCTGACGCCAGCCCCGCGGCCGTCGGACGGGCGAAACTTTTCTTCAAGTTGGCCCAGGAAGCCCTGCGCCAGGCGATGATCGGGCCGATGCCGATCAGGGCCAGCAACGCCAGGCCGATGGGGACGTTGACCTGGTTGTAGAAAGGCGGACCGACCGTGATTTTAACGCCGCGCGCGGCCTCGGACAGGATCGGGAAAATCGTCCCCCAGAACGTGGCGAAACCGATCCCCAGAAGGACCAGGTTGTTGAACAGGAAACTGCTTTCGCGGGACAGAAAGGAGTCCAGTTCGTTCTTGCTCCTGAGCTCCGGCAGGCGCTTGAGGATCATCGTCACGCACGCGGCGACGATGACGCACAGGAAGCCCAGGAAAATGTAGCCAAGGGTCGCCTCGTCGAAGCTGTGGACCGACTGGATCAAACCGCTACGGGTGATGAAGGTGCCGAAAATGGTCATCACGAACGTCAGCAGGACCAGGGACATGTTCCAGACTTTCATCATGTCCTTTTTTTCCTGGATCATGATGGAATGCAGGAAGGCGGTGGCCACCAGGAGAGGCATGAAGGCCGCGTTCTCGACGGGGTCCCATCCCCAATAACCGCCCCAGCCCAGTTCCACATAGGCCCATTGCGCCCCGAACAGGTTCCCCATGCACAGGAAGAACCACGAGATGAGCGTCCATTTGCGGGTCAGCCGGATCCAGCCGTCGTCCAGGTTTTTCGTGATCAACGCGGCCATGGCGAAAGCAAAAGGCACGGTGAAGCCGACGTACCCCAGATACAAGGTCGGGGGATGGATGACCATCCAATAGTTTTGCAGGAGCGGGTTCAAACCCCTGCCGTCCTCGGGAGGAAGCGGGATGCGCTCGAAAGGATTGGTGGAGAAGTTGAGCAGGAACAGGAAAAACAGCGTGATCGACAGCATGACCGACATCGCGTAGGGGACCAGGACGGTTTTCTTGTCCCGGTTCTGGAAATACACCGCCGCCATGTAACTGGAGAGCAGGAGGGTCCAGAACAACAGGGACCCTTTCTGACCGCCCCAGAAGGAGGAGATCTTGTAAAAAGTGGCCTGTTGCCGGTTGGAATAGGCCCAGACGTATTCCAGGCTGAAATCGTCGGTCAGGAAAGCCTTCCACAAGGCGATGGAGGCGAGGGTTACGCAACCCCAGACGATCGGCGGCGTCTTGTCGGCGCTCAAATAGAGGTCGATGCGGTTTCCCCTGGCCGCCATCACGTAGGCCACCACGCCGTACAAGGCGGTGGCGAAGGCCAGCATCAATGCGAATTCGCCCAAATTGTTCATGGATTATGGTTTGTTCCGCCCGGGGATTCCGACGGCAAAAAAACGCCCCCGCCGGGTCCCGGCCAGGCTGTCGCGCGCTATCGGTGTTGGAGAGTTAAATTTCCGTTTTTGGCAAGGATTCGGTTTTCTTGAAGTCCGGTTTTTCCGCGCCGTAATTGGGCATGGAGCCAGGCCGCTCCGCGCCGCCTTCCTTCCCCGGTTCGTATTTTGACGGGCAACTGGTCAGCAACGTATTGGCATGGAAAACGCCGTCCTTCGCCAAGACGCCCTCGACAACCACGTCCCGGTCGTCCGCGAACATGTCCGGGGTGATTCCTTTGTAAAGGACCTTCAAATTGGATTTATTTTCCTCGATCTTGAACGACACGTCCAGATAATCGTTCGGGTTGCGCATGATGGAACCGGCGACGACCTTCCCTTTGACCTTGAGTCCCTCGCCGTAATAAGTGGCTTTCCGGGCCTGCAGTTCGTCCACCGTCACGAAATATTTGGACGTATTGTTGATCCCGGTACTGATGAGATACGCAATGGCCAGAACAATCAACGCGCTTCCGGCCACAAACTTGATCTTTTTCTGGGACATCATCGTTAACCAATCCTTTCCGTTCGCGCAATAATCCGGCCTGGCAGGGGCCGTTCCCAGTTATTCTAAAATACTAACATTCGCAAAATAGGGTGTCAAAATAAATCCAAGAAATGCGGCGCCGGGATTTATCCTCAATAAATTTCCCTCCTTGCGCCATTTCCGCCATCCCCAGTCCGACGGTCAATTTATCCCGCGCATCAGCCGCGAAAGCGGGCTGTTTTCAGCGGGTTTGCCCGGCCTTGTCCAGCGCCATCTTCGCGAGTCCAGAAACTCTTAATTTTCAAACAAGTTATAAATTTCGTGGAGACATAACCCTGCCCCCATTTTTTCGCGTTTTTTTATTGACAGAATGTCGCAATATGCTAGGATTGTGTCTCAAAGTGTCAGAAAGTGTTTTGTTTTGTCTTTGGGTGGGCATCCAGTGATAGGAAAATCGACAAACGGGTTTCTGGGAACTTACTGCGTCAGCCTTGACGAAAAGGGGCGGATCAATATCCCCGCCAAGTTCAAGGGCGTCGTGGACCGGGAGAGCAACCCCAACCTGGTGGTGTGCGTGATGGACGATTTTCTGATCGCTTTTCCGCAAAACGAGTGGGCCGCCAACGAGGACAAGCTGAACCACTTGTCGGCGTTCGATAAAAACGACAGGACGCGGTTGCGGGAGTTTTATTCGCGGGCCGCCGAGTGCGAGATGAAATCGGGGAAGTTGTTGATCCCCGCTCAGCAGAGAGACGCGGCTGGATTGGTCAAGGACGTGGTCCTGGTGGGCATGTCGAAAACCTTCGAGATTTGGTCCAGGGAGCGATGGGAAAAGGCGTCCAGTTAGCGGGACCCTGGTCCGGGCCGGGGCGCGGAGGAGTTTTTCTGGCGCGTTGCGGAAAGGTTTTGGTGCGGCATGACGGATTATCACGAACCGGCGCTTTGCGAGAAGGTCCTTCATTATTTAAACGCCGCCGCCAGGAAAGAGGGCGTGATTGTCGATGGAACGCTGGGAGACGGGGGTCATGCGGAATTGATCCTGAGGAACGCGGGTCCGGGATGCCGGGTCCTGGGAATTGACCGGGACGCGAGCGCCTTGGAAAGGGCCCGGAAGAGGCTGGCCCCTTTTGGCGGACGAGTCGGATTCGTCCATGGCAATTTCAGCGACATCAAGGGCATCCTCCGGAGAGAAGGGATCGTGAAGATAAGCGGATTGCTTTTGGACCTGGGAGTTTCCTCCCGGCAAATAGACAACCCCGAAAGAGGTTTTAGTTTCATGCGTCAAGGGCCGCTGGACATGAGAATGAACGTGGACGATAAAACCACGGCGGCCGGTTTGTTGGAAACGTTGTCCGATACGGAACTGGAGTTCGTCTTCAAGACTTTTGGAGAAGAACGTTTTAGTAGGCGGATCGTGCGGGCGATCCGAAAAGCGCAGGCAAAAGGTCCCGTCACCGAAACTCTGCAATTGTCTCAAATCCTCGTCAACGCGGTGTCCGCGCCGCGTCACGCCAAAATCCATCCCGCTACCCGCTCCTTCCAAGCCCTGCGCATTGCCGTCAACGACGAGCTCGAAAGCCTGAAGACCGGCTTGCGAGACTCTTTGGATGTTTTGGAGGAGGGGGGTCGCCTGGTGGCGATCTCCTTTCATTCCCTGGAGGACCGCATCGTCAAGCAGTTCTTCCGGACGGAGGAGAAGGGGTGCGTCTGTCCGCCCCGGCTCCCGGTCTGCGTTTGCGGGAGAAAAAGGACGGTCCGGGTCCTCACGCCGAAACCCGCGACCCCGTCGAGGAAAGAGGTCCAGGACAACCCGCGCGCCTCCAGCGCCAAACTGCGGGCTTGCGAGAGGGTTTATGTTTAAGTCGCTGGAACGGTTGAAAGAGCGTCTGCATGTTTCTTCTCCCGAGTTCCGGAGGATTCTTCTCGCCTCCGTTCTGCTGATGGTCGGGGCGCTGGCTTATGTCTGGCCCAACGTCAAGATGGTCCATCTGGCCTACGAGTTCCAGGTCCTGCAAAAGGAAAGGCGGGCCCTGCAGAACGAAAACGGCCTTCTCAAGATGGAAAAGGAAAGCCTGCGGTCGTTGTCCCGGGTCCAGGAGATCGGGGAGGCGCAACTGGGGTTGCGGTTTCCGGATAAAAGCCAGGTGGTCACGATTTTTTTGAAATAACGCCCGATGCGCAACAACAAAAAAACGCCTTTGTCCGACCATCGTTCCGGATTGAGGAAGCGGCTTGTCCTGGCGTCCGCCTGTCTGCTGGTTTTCGGCGGGGCGCTCCTGGCGCGGTTGTTTTTTCTTCAGGTCCTCCAGCACGACAACCTGTACTCGCAATCCGAGAAGCAATATCTCGGTTCCACCAAGGTTTATTACGGGCGGGGCGACATCCTCGACCGCAACCTCAATCCGTTGGCGACCAACATCGAGGTGGAGTCGGTCTATATAAACCCCAACGAGATCGAGGACAAGCGCGGGACGGCGCGCCTCCTGGCCTCGTCTCTGGACCTGGACCCCGGGAAGACCTTGCGGAAGCTTTCCTCTTCCAGGCAATTTATCTGGATCAAGCGCAAGTGCGACTTGAAGGAAACGGAAAAACTGAAAAGGCTGGGCCTTCCCGGCGTGAGTTTCGTTTCGGAGCAAAAACGGTTCTATCCCAAGCGCGAACTGGCGGCCCATATTCTCGGTTTCGTGGGCCTCGACAACCAGGGCTTGTCGGGAGCGGAACATTACCATCACGACATTCTCAAGGGCGCCAGCTCCTTGATCCTCATGCAAAAGGACGCCCGCGGGCGGCAGATCCATCTCGAGGACGGGGCGGACTGGCGCAAGGCCCGGAGCTACGACGTCGTTTTGACCATCGACGAGGTGGTCCAGTTCATTGCGGAATTTCATCTGAAAAGCCAGGTCCGCAAGTACGACGCCAAGGGCGGCATGGCGGTGGTGATGGACCCCTTCACGGGCGAGATTTATGCCATGGTCAACGCGCCCCTTTACAATCCAAACAACTATTCGGCATATCCCTCCCAGCGCTGGAAAAACCCGATCGTCTCCGGCATGTTCGAGCCGGGGTCGGTTTTCAAGCCCGTCCTCGCTTCCGCCGCGATAGACGCGGGAGCCGCGGCGCCCAGCGACATCTTTTTCTGCGAAAACGGCAGTTTCAAGGTCGGGAAAGTTTCGATCGGCGAGGCCGCCAACCATAAATTCGGTTGGATGACCCTGACCGATATCATCTCCAAGTCCAGCAATATCGGGGTCATCAAGGTGGGGCAGAAGCTTGGCGAGCGCCCATTCTACGATTACATGAAAAAGTTTGGGTTTGGCGGGAAGTTGAACGTCGATTTGCCGGGAGAGGCGAAGGGTAAGTTGAGGGACCTTTCCCAATGGTCCAATATTTCCCTGGCCTCCGTTTCCTTTGGCCAGGAGATTTCCGTCACCCCCATTCAAATGGCGGCGGCCTATTCGGCCATCGCCAACGGCGGGAACCTCGTGCGGCCGCGCGTAACCAAGGCGATCGTGCGGGACGGAAAGACCGTCAAGACCTTCAAGCCGGAACAGATCAACCGGGTCATGTCGGAAACGACCAGCCGGTTGATGGTGGATATATTGAAGAACACGGTCAAAAACGGCACCGGGCGCAACGCGGCGGTCCCGGGATTCGACGCGGCGGGAAAAACGGGGACGGCGCAAAAACTGGACCCCAATACGCTGACGTATTCCAAGACCGGTTACCTGTCGTCCTTCATAGGGTTTGTCCCGGCGGATTCCCCGAAACTGGCCATCCTGGTGATGATCGACGAGCCGCAGGGTATTCACTATGGAGGAGAAGTCGCCGCCCCGGTGTTCCGGGAGATCGCCCGGGAAACCTTGCGTTATTTGAACGTGCCTTCCGGAGAGGAACGCGTTTTGATTTTAGACCGCGTTTGATCGAATCATGAAGCCCGCGGGCCCGGCCCTTTTTATGGCGAAGGACATGCAAATATTAAACGGAACCCACAAGCCTACCTTGGAGGAATTGTTCAGGGGTTACCCCATACTCAACCTCCTGGGGTCTCTGCGTTACGAAATCTCCGAGGTCGTTTACGATTCGCGAAAGGCCGTGAAAGACTGTCTCTTTGTCGCCGTTCCCGGGCTTCGTCACGACGGGGCCGGGTTTGTCAAGGGCGCCGTCGAAAAGGGCGCGCGGGCCTTCGTCGCCTCCGTGCCGTTTCACGAGATCCCGGGTCTGAGTCTGGGCTCGGAAAACCTCACGGCGATCTATGTGGAGAATTGCCGCAAGGCCCTGGCCTGGATCAGCCGCCAGTTCTACGGGAACCCCTCCCGCGACCTCAGCGTCGTCGGCATTACCGGGACCAACGGCAAGACCACGACCACCTTCATTCTGGAAAAGATATTCGAGACCCTGGGGCAGGAGACCGGCGTGATCGGTTCCATCAATTACCGTTACGGCGGGCGCGAATACCCGGCTCCCATGACCACGCCCGAAGCCCCCGAGATCCATCGCATGCTGGACGAAATGGCGCGGGCCGGGACCCGGCATTGTTTCCTGGAGGTTTCCTCCCATTCCCTGGCCCTCGACCGGGTGTTCGGCTTGAACTTTGCCGTCGCGGTGTTCACCAACCTGAGCCGGGACCACCTGGATTTTCACGGGACCATGGAAAACTACAAGAACGCGAAAAAGCGTTTCTTCAGGGAATTTTCGGTGTCCAGGCGGGTGATCAACGTGGACGACCCCGTGGGACGGGAAATCGTCGCCGAGTTCCCGGCCACCACCCTGACCGTGGGGATCGATTCTCCCGCGGACGTGAGGGCGGAAAATTGCGTCCTTTCCAGCCACGGCGGCCGGTTTACTTTGAAAACGCCCTTTGGAAGCGCGGGCATCCGCTCGCATCTTCTCGGAAAACATAATATTTACAACCAGCTTTTCGCCGCCGCCGCCGCCCTGATCCAAGGCGCGCCTCTGGAAGGCGTGGCGCGCGGACTGGCGGCGGTCGAACGCATCCCCGGCCGGTTCGAGCAGGTCCGTTGCGGACAGAATTTCTCCGTGGCCGTGGATTACGCCCACACCGACGACGCGCTGAGGAACGCCATCACCGCGGCCAGGACCTTTACCCACAGGCGGGTGATCGTCGTCTTCGGGTGCGGGGGCGACCGCGACAGGGGGAAACGCAAGGAAATGGGCCGGGCGGCCCTGGAGTTGGGCGACTTCTCCGTGATCGCCTCCGACAACCCGCGCTCCGAGGACCCCCTGCGGATCATCGCGGACATTTGCGAGGGTATCCCGCCAAGCGCCAAACCGGGCGAACATTACGCCGTCGTCCCGGACCGCAAGGAGGCGATCGAATTCGCCGTGAACCTCGCGCGCGAGGGGGACCTGGTCCTGATCGCGGGGAAGGGACACGAGGATTACCAGATATTCAGGGACCGGACCGTTCATTTCGACGACCGCGAGGCGGCCGCCGAGGCTTTGAGGAAAAGGGCGAAACGTGATTGAGGGCGACGTGAAAAAACTTTTGCGGGCCGTTCGGGGGGAACTGGCGCGGGGCGATGCGGCGGGCCGGTTCGAGGGCGTTTCCATCGACTCCCGGACCGTCCAGCCGGGGCAACTGTTCGTTTGTATTGTCGGGGAACGGTTTGACGGGCACGATTTTCTCGCCCAGGCATTCGAGAAAAAAGCCGCGGGGGCCGTTGTTTCCAGCCGCGAAAAAATTCCCGCCCTGCCGCCGCAAGCGGACGCGCCCAAGCCCTTTGTCGTCCAGGCCCGGGACACCTTGGCGGCCCTGCAAGACCTGGCCCACTGCCATCGGAACAGCGTCCCGCTACGGGTCGTCGGAGTCACGGGGACCAACGGCAAATCCACCGCCAAGGAAATGATCGCCTCGGTCTGCGAAACGAAGTTCAAGACCCTCAAGACCCGGGGCAACCTGAATAACCACATCGGCCTGCCCCTGACCCTGCTGGAGTTGGACCCCGGCCACGAGGTCGCCGTCCTGGAAATGGGGATGAGCGCCGCCGGGGAAATCCGCCGTCTGGCGGAAATCGCCAGGCCCGATATCGGGGTGATCACCAATATCTCCGAAGCGCATTTGACGCAGTTGAAGACCGTCAAGAACGTTCAGTCCGCCAAGGGGGAACTGTTCGAGTCCCTGGGCGGCGAGGGGACGGCCGTCGTCAACGCCGACGACCCGCTGGTCCTGGACCTTGCCCGCTCGCTGAGGGCGCGGAAGATCACCTACGGCATCGACAACGAGGCCGACGTCCGGGCCGGTAACATTCGTCCCCGCCCCGACCGGGGGTTCGATTTCGACGTGTCGATGTTTGGCAAGTCGTTTCCGTTGACCCTCCCTTTCCTGGGCCGGTTCAACATATACAACGCGCTCGCGGCGGTCGCCGCGGGCCATTCCCTGGGGGTCGAGCCGGAACGCATGGCCGAGGGGCTGGCCCATTGCCGTCGGCTGGGACAGCGGAGCGAAATCATCCATCACGATTCGATGACGATCATCAACGACACTTACAACGCCAATCCCCGGTCCGTGCTGGCGGCCCTGGACATCCTGGTCCAATACCGCTCCGCGGGCAGAAAGTTCTTCGTCATGGGGGACATGCTGGAGTTGGACGAATCGGCCCCGTCGGCCCACGCGGGCATCGGCGAGGAGGTCGCCCGGTTGCCGGTCGACCGCTTCGTGACGGTGGGGCCGTTGGCCGGTCTTGCCGGCCAGCGGGCGCTGGACGCGGGGATGGAGCGGGACCGCGTCGTCCTCGCCGAAAACCACGAGGCGGCGGCGGACTATTTGTCCAGGAACGCGCGGTCGGGAGATTGTCTTCTGTTCAAGGGGTCGCGCGGCGCGGCCATGGAAAAAGCGATCCAGGGGTTGTTGAAAAAGAAGGCTCTTTGAGGGGAAACCATGCTGTACCACATCTTTTATCCGTTGAGCGCCGACCACCCCGCGTTCAACGTGTTCCGATACATCACGTTCCGCTCGGCCTATTCCGGGCTGACCGCCCTCGGGATCTGCCTGCTCATGGGGCCCTACATGATCCGCACGTTGCAGAAATACCAGATCCGGGAAAAGATCCGGAAGGACGGGCCGCAACAACACATGGCCAAATCGGGCACGCCCACCATGGGCGGGTTGCTCATCCTGTGCGCGTCGTTGACCTCCACCCTCCTGTGGTCCGACCTCGCCAACCGGTACATCTGGGTGATCCTCTTCGCGGGGACCGGTTTCGGGGCGATCGGTCTTTTCGACGACGTTTTGAAACTCAAGAGGGGCAAGGGGCTGAAAGCGCGGGAAAAGTTCTTTTTCCAATTGGTCCTCGGGTCCGTCATCGCCGTTTACCTGGTTTATTTCGATTCCCACCGGGCCGAATTCGCCACTCTTCTCTACGTCCCGTTCCTAAAGCAGTTCAAGCTCGACCTGGGTTTCGGCTATTTGCTGTTGATCGTCTTCATCATCGTGGGGACGTCCAACGCGGTGAACCTGACGGACGGCCTGGACGGCCTGGCCATCGGGCCGATCATCGTCGCCACCATAACCTATACGGGCATCGTTTATCTCTGCGGCCATTTCAATTTCGCCGAGTACCTGCAAATCCAGCACATCAAGGGGGCCGGCGAAATCGCGGTCCTCAGTTCCGCCGTGGTGGGGGCGAGCCTGGGGTTCCTCTGGTTCAACTCCTATCCCGCGCAGATGTTCATGGGCGACGTGGGTTCGCTGTCCCTCGGCGCCATTCTCGGCTCGATCGCGGTGATTTCCAAGCACGAATTGTTGCTGGTCCTGGTCGGCGGGATCTTCGTCATCGAGGCCCTGTCGGTCATCATCCAGGTCGGTTATTTCAAATACACGGGCGGGAAGCGTTTTTTCAAAATGGCCCCTCTGCATCATCATTTCGAGCAACTGGGATGGGAGGAGCCCAAGGTCATCGTCCGGTTCTGGATCATCGCCGTGGTCCTGGCCATGATCGGTTTGAGCACCTTGAAGTTGAGATAGTCATGGAACTGAAAGGCAAAAAAATTTCCGTCATCGGCATGGGGCGCACGGGCGTTCCCGCGGCCAACTTTCTGGCCGCCCGCGGGGCGAGGGTCATGCTGACCGACCAGAAAGGCCGCGAGGAGCTTCTGGGGCGGACGGCAACGCTGGACCCCGCGGTGGAAACGGCGTTCGGAAACTGCGCTCCTTCCCAAGGTTCGGATTTGATCGTGCTCAGTCCGGGGTTCGACATCAACTCTCCTCTTCTGGACGAGGCCCGCGGGCAGGGGACGGAAATCGTGAGCGAGATTGAACTCGCCTGCCGGTTCGCGATCGCCCCCATCGTCGCCGTGACCGGGACCAACGGTAAAACGACGACCACCACCTTGATCGGGAAAATCCTGGAGTCCGCCGGGAAAGATATCCGCGTGGGCGGAAACATAGGCATCCCCTTCGTTTCCCTGCTCGAAAATCCGCCCCGGGATTTCTACGTCCTCGAGGTCAGCACGTTTCAACTGGAAGGCATCCGGCGGTTCAGGCCGCGCATCGGCGTTTTGCTGAACATCACCCCGGACCACCTCAACCGTCACAAGACCATGGCGCATTACGCCGCCTTGAAGGGCCGGGTTGCCGCCAACCAGACGGCGGACGATTTCATGGTCCTGAACCAGGACGATCCCCTGGTCCTGGAGCAGGCGCGGGGCATGCGGGCGCGACAGCGGTATTTCAGCGTCGAGAAGGAAGTGGAGGAGGGCGGATTTCTGAAAAAAGGAGTTCTGACGCTCCGGCAGGACGGCAAGGAGCGCCCCATATGCTCCGCGGAGGAATTGAAGCCGGTCATGCGATGGCAGTTGGAAAACGTCCTGGCGGCGGCAACGGCGGCGTCCCTCGCCGGGGCCGGGCCGGAGGCCATCGCGGAAACCCTGAAAAGTTTTTCCGGCCTGGAGCATCGGCTGGAATGGGTGCGCACCCTGCGGGGCGTGGATTTCGTGAACGATTCCAAGGGCACCAACGTCGGGTCGGTCGAGAAATCGCTGAGAAGTTTCGACCGGCCCATCATCCTGATCGCGGGGGGGCAGGACAAGGGAGGCGATTTCTCCCCGCTGAAAAATCTGATCAAGAACCGGGTGAAGCGCCTGGTCCTGATCGGCGAGGCGCGGCCGAAGTTCCGCCAGATACTCAACGGGTCGACCGATTGCGAGGAGGCGGAATCCCTGGAGTCCGCGGTCAGGCTGGCCTTGGAGAAGGCGGTCCCGGGGGACATTGTTCTGCTCTCGCCCGCCTGCGCCAGCTTCGATATGTTCAAGGATTATGAAGACCGGGGGAAACAGTTCAAGAAGATCGTGAACGGACTTTAAGACGGACCGGCGGGATGAAAGCATCGGGTTCGGATTCGACGGGGGGACGGAGCCAGTGACGCAAGCGCATTTGCGAAACTCAAATTGCGACGCGATTTTGTGCCTCGCGGCGGCGGTCTTGATCTTGATCGGCATCGTCATGTTGTTCAGCGCCAGCGCGGTTTTCGCGTCGGAGGAATACAAGGACCCTTACTATTTCTTGAAACGCCAGCTCCTGTGGCTGGCTTTGGGCTCGATTATTCTGTACCTGGCCAGGAACATGGACTACCGGACGCTGGACAAGCTGGCGTACCCGGCGCTGTTCGTCGCCTTCGCGTTGCTGGTGGCGGTCATGTTGCCCAATCTGGGGAAGGAAGTGGGCGGCGCGCGGCGATGGCTTTCCCTGGGGAAAGTGAACTTCCAGCCGTCGGAACTGGCCAAATTCGCGGTGGTCCTGTTCATGGCCAAGTCCCTCGTGAAGCGGGCGGACAAGTTGAAAAACTTCATGTACGGCTATTTCCCGAACCTGATCGTGCTGGGGGTCTTTTTCATCCTGATCCTGTTTCAGCCCGATTTCGGGACGGCGGTCATCATTTGCGCGGTCACTTTCATGATGTTTTTCGTCGCCGGAATCCGGATCAAGTTCCTGGTTTACTCGGTCCTGGCGGCGCTCCCTTTCATGGTTTTGGCGGTCATGGGCGCCGAATACCGGACGCGCCGGATCCTTTCGTTCCTGGATCCCTGGCAGGACCCTTCCGACACGGGGTTTCAGGCCGTCCAATCCTTTTACGCCTTCGGCAGGGGCGGGTATTGGGGCCTTGGGCTGGGAGACGGGCGGCAGAAATTGTTTTATCTGCCCGCGGCGCATACCGACTTCATCTTCTCGGTCATCGGGGAGGAGTTGGGTTTCATAGGGACGACCGGGATTTTGGTCTTGTTCGCGATATTCGTCTGGAGGGGGTTCGTGACGGCGTATCGCGCGCGCGACAGTTTCGGGTTGCATCTGGCGGTGGGCCTGACCCTGCTGATCGGGTTCCAGGCGTTCATCAACATGGGGGTGGCCGTGGGACTGCTTCCCACGAAGGGATTGCCTCTGCCCTTCATCAGCATGGGCGGTTCGTCCCTGCTGGTGTCCATGCTCTGCGTGGGGGTTTTGTTGAACATTTCGGAACATACGGTCCGACATTGACGTCAGGCAAATGCCAATACGGGTCGTCATAGCCGGCGGTGGCACTGGCGGCCACTTGTATCCGGGAATCGCTCTGGCAAAGGCGCTTATGAAACATAGTAGCGACATCGAAATCACCTTCGTGGGGACCCGGCAGGGGATCGAGGCCTCGGTCCTCCCGCGCGAGGGCTTCAAGCTCAAGACCATATTATCTTCGGGACTGATCGGCAAAAAGGGCGTCAACCGCTGGATCTCCTGGTGCAAGTTGCCGGCCGGGTTGGCCCAGTCGTTGTGTTTTTTGGTCCGGAACAAGCCGGACCTGGCCGTGGGCGTGGGCGGATACGCCTCTGGCCCGCTGGTCCTTTCCGCCTGGGTCCTGCGCATCCCGATTTTGATCCACGAGCAAAACGTCGTCCCCGGCGTCACCAACAAATGGCTGGGGAAAATCGCCGACAGGGTGGCGGTGTCCTTCAAGGAGTCCCTGCGGTATTTTCCCTCCCGGAAGACGGTCCACACCGGCAACATGATCCGGGAGGAGATCTGCGAATTGCAAGAGGCGGCCCCCGCGGAAAAGCCGGAAAGGTTCGTCGTGCTCGTCCTTGGGGGGAGCCAGGGGGCGCATTCGATCAACAAGGGCATGGTCCAGGCGCTCGACCATCTGTCCGACTTGCGGGACTCCCTGCATTTCATCCACCAGACGGGGACGCGCGACGCGGACGAGACGCGGGCCGAATACGAACGGAAGGGGTTCTCGGCGGAAGTCCAGCCTTTCATCTTCGACGTGGCGGAGGCGTACCGGAAAGCCGCTCTCGTGATCTGCCGGGCGGGGGCGACCACGCTGGCGGAAATCAGCGCGTGCGGGAAGGTTTCGGTCCTCATCCCGTTCCCTTACGCCGCCCACGGCCATCAGGAGCAGAACGCCCGCGTCATCGAGGCCGCGGGGGCGGGGGAGGCGATATTGGACCGCGACGTCACGGGGGAAAGTCTTTCCTCCGCCATCCGCGGGGCCATGCAGGACCCCGAACGGATGAAGGAAATGTCGGAGAACAGCTACAGCCTGGGCAACCGGGACGCCGCGGAAAAGGTGAAACAGATGTGTCTGGAATTGCTGGAAACGGCCCGGGGTATGACGCAAACGGACGGAAACTCGATCAAGAAAAGCCGGTTGTCATGTTTTTAGGAAAAACCAAGCGGATCCATTTTATTGGCATCGGGGGGTCGGGGATGAGCGGGATAGCGGAGGTCCTGATCAATCAGGGATACGAGGTGACCGGCTCGGACCGCTCCCGGACGAAAACGACCGAGAGGCTGGCGAAACTGGGGGCCCGTATCTCCTACCGCCACATGGCGGGAAACGTGGAGAACGCCCAGGTCGTCGTGGTGTCCAGCGCCATCAAGACCGACAACCCGGAAGCGCTCGCCGCCAGGGAAAGGGCGATCCCCGTCATCCCCCGGGCGGAGATGCTGGCCGAGCTGATGCGCATGAAATACGGCATCGCCGTCGCGGGGACGCACGGCAAGACCACGACCACCTCGCTGATCGCCACCATTCTCGCGGGAGGCCGGCTCGACCCGACGGTCGTGATCGGCGGACGCCTGAAAAGCCTGGGGAGCAACGCCAAGCTGGGGCAGAGCGAATTCCTGGTGGCGGAGGCCGACGAGAGCGACGGCTCTTTCCTGAAACTTTCGCCGACGATCACCGTGGTCACCACGCTCGACGAGGAGCACATGGACCACTATAAGACGCTGGACAACATGAAACAGGGTTTTTTGAGTTTCGTCAACCGCATCCCCTTTTACGGGACGGCGGTGTTGTGTCTCGACGATCCGAACATCCAGTCGCTGATCCCGAAAGTCGAGAAGAGATACCTGACCTACGGCTTGACGAGCCAGGCGGATTACACCGCGAAAAACATCAGCGTCGAGGGGCTGAAAAACCGGTTCGCGGTCCATTTCCGGGGCCGGGAACTCGGAGAGATCGTTTCCCGCGTCCCCGGCAGGCACAACGTGTGCAACACCCTGGCCGCCGTGGCCGTGGGCATGGAATTGGGCCTGAGCTTCGAGACCATCCGCGATTCGCTGAAGGACTTCACCGGCGTCCATCGCCGGTTCGAGTTGCTGTTCCAGTCCGCCTCCCTGACCGTGGTGGACGATTACGGCCATCACCCGGCGGAGATTCAGGCGACGCTGGCCGCCGCCAAGGAAGTCTGGCCCGACCGCCGCCTGATCGTCGCGTTTCAACCGCACCGGTATTCGCGGACGCAGGCGCTGATGGAGCATTTTTTCACCTCGTTCAACAATGCCGACCATCTGATCGTGAACGAAATTTACGCGGCGGGGGAAGACCCCATCGAGGGGATCGACGCCCGCCGGATCGCCGAAGGCGTGAAGACGTTCGGTCACAAGCACGTGGAGTACATGGAGAGCAAGAAGGACATCGTCGCCCATTTATTGCAGATCGTCCGCCCCGGCGACGTGGTGATGACGCTGGGCGCCGGGGACATTTGGGAAACGAGCCGGGACCTGATTTCCAAACTTCCGAAAACCTTTTCCTAGGAGGACCTTTTTAGGTCGGAGAACCCATGTTGCATGAATCTCTGAAACAAAAATTGATCCGTTACGCTCATACCAGCAGGGGGTACGGTCATCCCCCGCGCGTCCGCCTGGAATCGCCAAAAACCGTTTTAGGACAGAAGATTTATCCGAGAAAAACCATGAGCCCTTCAATCGACTGGTTGCGCAAGATCAAAGGCAAGGTCCTCTATAACGAACCGCTTTCGAAACACACGTCGATTTGCATCGGCGGGCCCGCGGACATATTCATCCTTCCCAGGGACGTCGAGGACCTGAAAACGATCTACAGGCACAAAGGCGGCATGCCCCTGTTCGTCCTGGGAGAGGGGACGAACCTGCTGGTGGGCGACGGCGGCATCCGCGGCATCGTGGTCTGTCTCAAGGAAGGGTTCAAGTCGATCCAGGGCCCGGAGTTCTTCCGCTCGGCGGACGGCGGGGAGTCGGCGGTCTTGAAAGTCGGTTCGGGCGTAAAAATGTCCTATCTGGCGAAATACGCCGCGCGGTTCTCGCTGGCCGGGATCGAGGGGCTGGCGGGCGTCCCCGGCTCGCTCGGCGGGGCGTTGGTCATGAACGCGGGGGCCGAGGGATTCGAGATCGGCGACGTGACGCGGAGCGTCGTCCGCATAACGGACGCCGGCAAGATACAGACCCTGCAAAAGGGCGACATCGAGTTTCGCTATCGCAAGACCGTCTTTCCTCCGGGGGACGGGATCGTCGTCGCGGCGGAGCTTGAATTGCGAAAAGGCGACGCCAGGACGATTTATGAAAACATCGACCGGTATCTTTCGCGCCGGACCGTCAACCAACCGCTGACCCTTCCCAACTCCGGGTCGGTGTTCAAGAACCCGCCGGGCGACAAGGCGGGGCGGTTGATCGAGGCGGCGGGGTTGAAGGGGTTCGGCGTCGGCGGGGCCGCCGTGTCGGTCAAGCACGCGAACTTTATCGTGAACAAAGGCAACGCCAAATCGGGCGACGTGGTCCGGTTGATCGAACACATCCGCGACGTCGTCAAGGAAAAAACCGGGACGGAATTGGAGACGGAGATCATCGTTATCGACGGTTGAGTTCGATTCGCCGGCTTGGCTGTCTTGATGGCATGAGAATAAAAAAGAGGGAATCAGGTCCGCCGCAACAAAGGTTCCCCCTCCTTCCTTTGTTCCCGGCCTTGTGGCCAGGGCCGGGGGCGGACCAGAAATTACCAGTTGTTGGAGAAGGGTTTTGATCGATCTGAGGACGAAAAAGATAGCGGTTTTGATGGGCGGGCTTTCCGCCGAACGGGAAATTTCCCTGGTGACGGGGAAATCGGTGTTCGAGGCCATGTTGCGCAAAGGGCTGAACGCGGTCGCCATCGACGTGGACCGGAACATCGCCCGGAGGTTGCTGGAAAATGAGATCGACCTGGCGTTCATCGCCCTGCATGGGACGTTCGGGGAGGACGGTTCCATCCAGGGGCTTTTGGAATGCCTGAAGGTCCCATACACCGGCGCGGGGGTCCTGGGAAGCGCTCTGGCCTACGACAAAATCGCGACCAAGGAGACGCTCAAATATCATGGCGTCCCGACGGCGGACTACCAGGCGATCGCGAGAAAGAAACGCGGGGAAACGCGGCGGGAGATGGATTTCCCCCTCGTCGTCAAACCTTCCGCCCAAGGCTCGACCATCGGGGTGAGCATCGTGGGGCGGGAGAGCGGATGGGAGCCGGCGTTGGACGCCGCTTTCCAATATGGAGACGAGGTCCTGGTCGAGAAGTTCATCGAAGGCCGCCTGGTCGCCATCGGGATGCGCGGCGACCGTTGTCTGCCCATCGTCCACATCCGGCCGAAATCCGGGTTTTACGATTACGAGGCGAAATACACGCCGGGGAAGACCGAGTACATCTGCCCGGCGGATTTGAGCGCGGAGGAAATCGGACGGTGCGAGGACGTGGGGAAACGGGTCGTCCAGGCGCTCCGGGCGAGAGGGTTTCCCAGGATTGACGCCATCGTGGACAAGGAAGGCGTCCCCTACGTTTTGGAGCTGAACACCATACCGGGGATGACGCCGATCAGCCTGTTGCCGATGGCGGCGAGACAGGCGGGGCTGGGGTTCGAGGACCTGGTGATGGAGATTCTGAAGACGGCGCAACTCGACCGCGAAGGATGATCGCGAATATGGATTACGCATTGCTGGAAAATAAAAACCCCGGGTTGGCCTGGGACCAGGCCCGGACCCGCAGGAAACAAAAACCGCGGACGAGTCCGGCGCCCCAGGCCCGGGCCAGGAAGTCCGGCGCGGAACGCCTCGCGGCGTTCGTCAAGCGACTTGCCGACGCGGTCGCGAAAACCGCCCTCTTTCTCGCGTTCGTGTATGGGGCCTATCACGGATACCGTTTTTTGACCGCCTCTCCGCGTTTCGCCGTCGAGGACGTGACCATCCGCGGAAACCATGTCCTGACGGGAGAGCAGGTCCTGGGGTGGACGGGCGACATCAAGGGGAAAAATATATTTTTACTGGAACTGAAAGGCATGGCGGGCAGGCTCGGCGAACACCCATGGGTGCGAAGCGTCTCGATGGAAAGGATGTTCCCGCGCCGAATCAATATCGCGGTCGAGGAGCGGACTCCCTACGCCCGGGTGCGGATGGACCGGACTTACGTGATAGACAACTACGGCGTCGTGCTGACCCAGGCCGGGCCCGAATACGACCATCTTCCCTTGATCGTCGGGCTGGGAAGCGCCCCGGTCCGGCTGGGGGAGAACGTCGTCACGGACAGGATCATCAGCGGTTTGCACACCATGCATTATTTCAACCGGCTGAAGTTTTTCCAGGGAGATCCCATAGACACGTTTCAAATGATCGGCGCCCACCGGGTCGCTTTCAAGACGCGCAACAAGGGAAGAAGGATATTCATGGACTTGAACGGGCTGACCGAAAGTTTTCACAACTTCAAGATCTACCTGAACGCCCTGCCGGAAGGGGAGATGGATTTCCAATACATCGACCTGTCCTTCAAGGGGAAGGTGATCGTTAAGAACGAGCGTCGAGCGGAAGACAGGCCGGGGGCCGAAAAGCTTTAAACAAGGAGAGGGGGCAATGTCCAAAAAAAATAATCTGATCGTGGGGCTCGATATCGGCACGACCAAGATCTGTTGCATCATCGGCGAGGCGACGTCTTCCGGCGGGATCGACATCATCGGCCTGGGACAGCACCCGTCGCGGGGCTTGCGTAAAGGCGTCGTGGTGAACATCGACAGCACCGTGGAGTCGATCAAAAGCGCGGTGGAGGAAGCCGAACTCATGGCCGGTTGCGAAATCGAATCGGTCTTCGTGGGGATCGCCGGCGGGCACATCAACAGCATGAACAGCCACGGCATCATCGCGATCAAGAACAAGGAGATCAACCAACTGGACGTGGACCGGGTCATCGAGGCCGCCAAGGCCATCGCCATCCCCCTGGACCGGGAGGTGATCCACGTGCTCCCGCAGGAGTTCGTCGTCGATAACCAGGACGGGATCAAGACGCCTCTGGGGATGGCGGGGGTCCGGCTGGAGGCCAAGGTGCATATCGTGACCGCCGCGGTCACTTCGGCGCAGAACATCGTGAAGTGCGTCAACAAGGCGGGACTGGGCGTCCAGGACATCGTCCTGGAACAGCTCGCCTCCAGCGAGTCGGCGCTTTCGCCGGACGAGAGGGAACTCGGCGTGGCCTTGATCGATATCGGCGGGGGCACGTCGGACCTGGCCATTTTCTACCAAGGCGCCATCAAGCATACGTCCGTGTTGACGATCGCCGGATCGCAGATCACGAACGATATCGCCATTGGACTGCGGACCCCGAACGCGGAGGCGGAGAAGCTGAAACTGGACCGCGGGTGCGCCCTGGCGTCGCTGGTCCAGGAAAACGACATCATCGAGGTGTCCAGCGTCGGGGGAAGGGCCTCCCGCTCGATCTCCCGGCAGATCCTCAGCGAGATCATCGAGGCGCGCGCGCGCGAAATGTTCGAGATGCTGGACAACGAGATCAAGGTGTCGGGGTTTCAAAACCTGATTTCCTCCGGGATCGTGATCACCGGAGGCGCGGCGTCCATGGAGGGCATGGCGGACCTGGCGGAGGACGTTTTCCAGGCCCCGGTCCGCGTCGGGCTTCCCTGTGGCCTTGGCGGGTTGATCGACGTGGTCAACAACCCAAGATATGCGACCAGCACGGGGCTCATTTTGTACGGGCAGAAGAGCGCGCGGGCGGGAAAGGTCCGCGAGCTTCAGGGGCGGAACTTGTTCGAGAAGATTTTCAGCCGGATGCGCGACTGGGTCGAGGAATTTTTTTGACGGTTTGTCCGGGTTTTTGACGATTACGGCGCTTCTGGAGGGAGGGGCCGCGCGGAAAGAGTTTTTTGCTTATTTAAAATAGGAGGATGGAACATGGGTTTGATCGAATTCGAACATGAAAACGAATATTCGGCGTGCATCAAAGTGATCGGCATAGGGGGCGGGGGGACCAACGCGGTCAACTCGATGATCCGCGGAAACGTCCGCGGGGTGGAGTTCATCGTCGCGAACACCGACGTGCAGTCGCTCGAGACCTCGGCCTGCCCTTACAAGATCCAGATCGGGTCGAACCTGACCAAGGGCCTGGGCGCGGGTTCCAACCCGGAGATCGGAAGGCAGTCGGCGGAGGAAAGCGAGGCGCAGATCCGCGGGATGCTCGAGGGCGCCGACATGGTGTTCATAACGGCCGGCATGGGCGGCGGCACCGGCACGGGCGGGGCGCCCATCATCGCCAAGATCGCCAAGGAGGTCGGCGCGCTGACGGTGGGGGTGGTGACGAAGCCCTTCGCCTTCGAGGGTAAAAGAAGATTGCAACAGTCCGAGTCGGGTATCAAGGAATTAAAGAGCGCGGTGGATACCTTGATCGTCATCCCCAACCAGAAACTGTTGAGCATCATCACCAAGCAGACGTCCTTCACCAGCGCGTTTTCCATGGTGGACGACGTGTTGCAACAAGCCGTCTGCAGTATTTCCGACCTGATCGTGATCCCCGGCCTGATCAACCTCGACTTCGCGGACGTGAAGACCATCATGTCCAACATGGGGAAGGCCCTCATGGGGAGCGGGGTGGCTTCCGGGGAAAACCGCGCGGTCGAGGCCGCGGGGAAAGCGATCTCCAGCCCGCTCCTCGACGAGGCCACGGTGGACGGCGCGCACGGGGTCCTGATCAACATCACCGGCGGCGAGGACCTCACGTTGCACGAGATCAACGAGGCCTCCTGCCTCATCCAGAAGAGCGCGCATGAGGACGCGCACATCATATTCGGGGCGGTGGTCGATAAAAACATGTCCGGAGAAATGCGCGTGACCGTCATCGCCACGGGATTCGAGAAAGGCAAGCGGGTCGAGGAAAAACCCGTGTTGAGAAAGGTGGCGGACAACGAGGCGCCTTATCCCGAAAGAATTCCGGATATCCCCACGTTTCAACGCATAAAAAATCTCGCGAACGCCCTGAAGAAAGAACACGCCGAGTACTCGTTGATGAACGGGACGGCCAACCTCGACGTGCCCGCGTTCCTGAGAAAACACGCGGATTGAAACGGGTCCTTTTCCGGTCTCCTTCCCCGCGCGGGTGGCGGGGAAGGGAGCCCTTGTGCCGCGCGGGGAAGAAGACCGCGGGAACCCGGATCAGGGCTCGTTCAGGCTCCAGTCGTAATCCAGGTAGGAGATTTTGGCCTTCCCGCTCGTCAGGATTTTTTTGTCCGGCGGGGCGGCGTATTGGGCGACGAACGCCAGGACCCCTCCCTTGGACTCGAAGTCTTCCGCGAACCATTTGAATATGGAGGAAAGATAAACCCTGCCCCCCTGGACATCGACCCGCAGTCCTTTTTCCTTGTTTTCGAGAAACGTTTTCATCTGGCCGTCGAGTTGGGCGTTCAATGCGCCGGGGACGAAGGCTTCCATTCTCAAGTCGGGACAACTCAGGGAAGCGCAGACGATGGCGGAATGGATCCTGGGTTCGCCCATCTTGCGCAGGATGTCGTGTTCGATTTCGTGCAAGGTCCTTTCTCCCCCCCCCACGGTCCCGGCGGGACGTTTCCATACCGGGCTGACGATGTTTCCCGCGTCCTTGATGCTCTTGACCGGGAAATGGTCCAAGACCGTTTTCACCGCCAGGATGTTGTAGACGTTGATCCAAAACGATAACCGCTCCTCGCGGCTGTTCAGACGGTCCAGGGGGAATTTCCCCAAATCGCCGGTCAATTGGGCGAAACGCGGGTCCTCTTTCAACCGCGCGTAAGCCACCGCGTTGAAGCGGATTCCCGGTCGCGTTGAAGGAGAAACATGTGTTTTCAACAGCGCGTCCCAGCCGGAAAAATCGAAGCTTTCGGCGCCGGACGTCCCGGAAAAGGCCAGGACAAAGGCAAACGCGACCGCCAAACTCCGCGGTATCGCTTTAAACTTTCCAGATATACTTTTTATCGAGGTCCCCTCCGAACGCATGAATCCAATGCTCCTGGTTGAAGTTTGAAATCGCGGAACGATCGTCGTTTAGTCCCTGAAACTCCGTCAGCCTTACATCCCTTTTGCCCGCGCGGCGAATTTTTCGCTGGCGAAGCGTTTCCGGCGGGTGGTAAAATTTCATGACCTGTCCCGTCATGATCCGATAGCGTTCCCCATCAACCCTTTTTTTGCAAGGTTTTCCCATCGACCCGAAACGTTGTCTTTATATTACCGACTTGGACGGGACCCTGCTCCGGCCCGACAGTTCCTTGTGCGATGAGGGTGTCGAGCGTTTGAACCGACTCATCGACGGCGGTTTGCTGTTCACGGTCGCCACGGCCCGGAACTACGATTCGGCCTATCCCATCCTGCGGAACCTCCGGTTGAATATCCCGGTGATTTTGTTCAACGGCGTATATCTTACGGAGTTTCACACGGGGAAGAATCTTCTGTCCACCAATTACCTCGCCCGGGACCTCGTTGATGAGTTGCTGTCGCTCATCCTCGCCAGGGGGTTCGACCCGTTCATCTACGCCTATGGGGACAAACACCAAGTATATTATCGCGCCATCGCCAATGCGGGGGCCATGAATTATTTGAACAGCCTGAACGGCGACGGAAGACTCCGCCCCTCGGCCGATTACCGCATCGACGATTCGGAAAGCGTTTCCGGGATGCTGTTGATCGACGAGCCCGCGGTCCTCGAGCCTCTATACCGGGAACTCGCCGGGAAATATCCTTCCGACCTGAACATGTATTTCGCCGAGGACATAGCCCTGCCCGGCTACTACTGGCTTCAAATTTTTCATTACGGAGCGAACAAGGGAAGCATGGTCCGGACGCTGGCCGAAAGGCTGGGCATCCCTCTTTCCCAAGTGGTCGTGTTCGGCGATTATTTGAACGATCTGGAGATGTTCAAGATCGCCGGCCGGGCGGTCGCCGTCGCCAACGCCCTGCCCGAGGTCAAGGAAGCCGCGCACGAGGTGATCGGCGGCAACCACGCATATGCGGTGATCGAATACCTGGAATCGCGGGCGCTTGAAAAATAGCGCGCGCGCCGAGTCGGCGAAAAGGGTTATAATAAACGCATACGCGTATTTGGCCCAGGCGCCGAGGACGGGCGTAGCGCAAGCGAGAGACGATTCCCCATGTCAGAAGCCGAACAACCCAAAGAGCCGGAAAACCCGGTATTTGAACGCGACAAGACCGCCAAGGACCCCGTGCCGGAGACTCCCCAACCTCCTCAGGCCGTCCCTCCCACACTGAAGCCCAGAAAGGTTTTTGTCCCCAGGAAGGTCGTCGCGAAAACCGACAAGCCGCAAGAGTACAGGACAAGGCACATACGCGTTACCTCGTTGGAATCGGCCAATTTATTGCGGCAAACGCTCCTCGATTTTCAGAAAGAGCTGGCCGGCCAGCCTTCCGACGACCCCGACAAGGATTTTGAGGACCGGAAAAAGGTCGAGGCATTTTTCGGGAGGATAGCCAAAAAATACAGCCTCTGTCCCACCCGGGCCATTGGGGGGGACCTGGATTGGGTTTACAAGGACATGAAGTTCAACGACGAGGTCATGACGGGGGACCTGATCGACGCCATCGTCAAGGCGGAGAAGTTTGTCATTCCCGAGCCGGTGAAGACCAGGCTGGGGTACCATATCGTCCTGGTTTGCGAAAACCAGGCCCTCAGAAAAAAGGAAGAGACGCCGTCCGAACTCGATCCCCGGTACGAAGCCCTGCAAGCCCGTCCGGAAGCAAAGCCCCCCACCCGCACGGACATCCCCACCTGATCCATATCGAACGATTGAATGGGAACCGCGGGAAACGCTTTAGCGGCTACCCCGGTTTATACGGAAGTCAATAGCTGATTACAATTTGGACCTCGAAGGGGTTTGTCGCTTTTGCGACATACTCACACTCATGACACTCGGCCCAGCAACGGCATCCGCGGGCTTCGCCGGGATGGTCGAAATTCGGCCTGTCCCATCTAAAAACTTGCCCTTCCCTTTTAGCGTGCTCGGGCCGCACATGTTCATCGCGCATCGTTCGCCAGGTATACACCGCGCTTAATTTTTTGATGGGTTTAACAATTCCAACTTTGTAATCCTCATGCCGCATCATCGCATCGACAAGACGCCAATTATCCAAATCGGCCATGCGGTCCGTTCTGCGGAATCCGGTCAATTCCACCACGCGCTGGATATAGGCCTCTGGGTTGTTTTCCGGGGGAGGCGCATAGATGTAGATTGCCTCGGCCAAGGTGACGCTGTGATACTTTGGGAGTTGTAACAAGTCGTACATCGCCCTCCGGCCCGTCGCAAAATCCGGAAAAACGGCAAATTTCCCGTTGTTTCCGATTCCTCCATGGCTTTTCGCGAATTCTCCACTTTTGATGTTTCCCGGATTAGTGTTTCTCCAGGCTATGGTACCGCCATTCCTCATCTCCGCTGTCCCATCGTCAAATTCGTAAATCGCGGAGCGGCCGTTTCCGCCATAGGCTTTTATGGGTTTCCTCATTTTCATCTCCGATTCCGTTTTTGGGGTTAATATGCTTTGAGGACGCAGGCTATTGACTCCTGTACAAGTAACGCCATTATCCGATTGTCATTGCGAGGAGGCTCCGCCGACGAAGCAATCCAGAAAATCTGGATCGCCACGCCGCCCAGCGTGCCGCTGGACCCAGGGCTTGTCCCGGATGGCGAACCGGCAGAATTGAGGGCAATTCAAGTTTGGCCAGTCGCCCCCACGGCGAGTGGGCGGCTCGCGATGACGCTTTACCCCTGTCATTATTTATACAGGAGTCAATAGCGGGGCATTTTCCGATCTTCCCATTTACCTGATTTCCGCGCCTAAGGGAATAGACATGCTCCCGTCAGGGCTCACCAACTTTGTCCATAATCGTCTTCCCTTCGAAACATAGTATTTCCCATCGTCCCCTTTCCATGAGTCTTCGAGGGGGATTGGGGAACTCATTATTTTGATTCCACTTGTTTTAACAATTAAATAGCCCAAGACATCGTCTTTTAGAGCTTTGCGAACGAGAGAAACTCCCTCGTTTTTTGGGAAAATTCGCCAGTCGTCTCTTTTTAAAAAATTGGCGAGGTATTTTTTTCTATACGGTGGCAAGGGGCCTCTCACCAC
>JACRGP010000077.1 GCA_016217765.1 Nitrospinota bacterium
GCGGCCTTATTATACTCCTCTCGATTGAGAAGGCGCAACAACGTTGAATTTTCGAAAGCGCCTCCGCCTATGTTAAAAACGAGGGAAGTCAACGCGTCGAATTGATGCTGGACGAGGCCGACTTTTACCTTTCTTTGTATGGCGGTCTCGGCTATCCGCATGTCCTGGGCGAGAAGCCTCAGCGCTTGCTCTTTTGTGATTCCATCGGGGAATTCCTCGCCTGGTAGCAATAGATGCCCCCAACCGATTGTGCGTTTTCCAGCCTCATCTTCATATACATGGTCTCGAAATTGTTCGCGCCGCTTAAGAAAATCTACCCCCTGTCCGCTGGTTACATGGTCCTTCGCGGGTTTGGGTTTTTCTCGCGCCGGTTTGTGTCTTCCTTGTGAATCGCCGTCGTTATTACCGTCTGTCCAGCGTCCCTGATCGCCGCGCGGCTGTGCGGGGTCAAAGTTAGCTTTGGAGGCGGGTCCTGGATAATCCGCGATGTCCAGCGCGCGTTGCGGCGCAAAAGGCTCTTGACCGTAGTATCGATCGAGAGCGGCGGACAATTTCCGCAGGTTCCACTGGATGTCCATGGTTATTTCCTCAAGACTTCGATCAACGCTTTCTTCACGTTCCATTGGTTTTCTCCCAAGGTTAAAAAAGTTTGGATAATAAAACATTCCCCCCTATATATGGCGAACCGCGCAAGGTAGTGGAGCGGTAACCGTTTGTCGAATAACGGGTTTCGGCTAAAAAGGGTGAGGTAGTGGGGGGGCGAAAAGGAGCGGAAACAGCCTGAGGAGCCGGGGAACGCCCCGGAGCGGCGGCGTATCGCCGCGGACAGTCCCGCCTCGCGCTTGCGCCGCGGCGGTGTTGCCTCCGGGCGCTTGCCCGGCCCTCGACAGGCGTTATTCGCCATCCGGGTCGAGCCTGTTGGATCCAGCGTCACGCTGGCCGGGGAACGCCCAAGGGATACCCTAACGGTCTGTTGGCCGGTAAAATGCCAGGCGCCGACTAGACGAAGCTTACAGTCATGAAGGAAAAAGCTCTAATTTTCAGAAAAAAAGACCATAAAACAGTTTTTCAGCGCCCTGCTAGACCCTCAACGCTTTAATCCTTGTCTTCCACCCGCTTTTAAGTGAAAATGCTTGCCAGTTCGTAAGTTGGCCGAAGCGATTTTGGGAAGCTTCGAAAATTTGGCGTCTTTCCGTTGCGGTTGGTTTTTAAATGAGCAAACTGACGAAAGAAGACCTCCATTTTTTTCTTCTCAAACTGCATTCCCTCACCGGCATCGTCCCCATCGGCATCTTCCTGGCCTTCCACCTCGCCATAAATTCCCTGCGCACGGTGGGCGTCCATCAATACCAGTTCAGCATCGACCTCATCAACAACCTGCCCTTTCTTTTCGGGATCGAAGTCCTGTTCATCTACGTTCCCCTGCTGTTGCATTCGGCGTTGGGGTTTTACGTTACTTTCGCGGGAAGGATGAACGTCCGCCGTTATCCTTATTATCGCAACTGGATGTATACCCTGCAGAGGATCACCGGCGCGATCGTGTTCGCGTTCCTGGTCTACCACATGGGGACCACCGTGGTCCCCAAGATTTATTACGGGAAAGAGCTGTTCGACGCGGCCCCGTTCCTGATTGACGCGATGAACCGCGAGTTCCAGACGTGGGGCGGGCGGATACTGTATCTGGCCGGGATATTTTCCGCCGCCTTCCATTTCGCCAACGGTCTGTGGGGGTTCTGCGTCTCCTGGGGGATGATCGTCGGTCCGTCCGCGCAACGCAACGCCAGCGTGGTTTTCCTCTTGTTCGGGCTTGTCTTGGGCCTGCTGGGAGCGGCCACGGTGGTCGAGTTCTCGCTCCATCCCGTCCCGGTCGCCCCGTCCTTTACCGGTTGAGAGTATGCCCAGGCGCGAGAAAAAAATAGTCGTGATCGGCGGCGGGCTGGCGGGCCTGTCGGCGACCATGAAGATCTGCGAGTTCAAGGTCAGGGTGACGCTGGTCTCCTTCCAGCCGGTGAAACGCTCGCATTCGGTCTGCGCGCAGGGCGGGATCAACGCGGCGATCGACACCAAGGGCGAGGGCGACTCCCCGGAAATCCATTTTTACGACACGGTGAAGGGCGGCGACTTCCTCGCCCATCAGCCGCTGGCGCGCGACATGTGTCACCAGGGGCCGGCGATCATCCGCCTGATGGACCGGATGGGGGTGGCGTTCAACCGCACTGCCGAGGGGCATCTGGATTTCCGCCGCTTTGGCGGCACGCTGTATTCGCGCACCGCCTTCGCCGGGGCCACCACCGGCCAGCAACTGGTCTACGCCCTGGACGAGCAGGTGCGCCGGCACGAACGCGACGGGCTGGTCCAAAAACTCGAATGGCACGAATACCTGGGCGCCGTCGTCGACGGCGCGGGGGTTTGCCGCGGGGCCGTCGTCCACGACTTGCGCGCCGGCAACATCCTCGCCATCGCCGCCGACGCGGTGGTCCTGGCCACCGGCGGGCCGGGACAGATCTACGCCCGCTCCACGAACTCCACCGTTTGCACGGGTAGCGCCGCCGCCTCGGCCTACCTCCAGGGCGCGAAGTACGCCAACGGGGAATTCATCCAGATCCACCCGACGGCCATCCCGGGACAGGACAAACTGCGCCTGATGAGCGAATCGGCGCGCGGCGAGGGCGGGCGGATCTGGGTGCCGCGGAATCCCGGCGACAACCGCGACCCGCTCAAAATCCCGGAGGAGGACCGGTACTATTTCCTGGAGGAAAACCATCCCCTGTTCGGGAACCTCGTCCCGCGCGACGTGGCCAGCCGGGAAATCCACGACGTGGTGTACAACCGCAAACTGGGGGTCGGCGGACAACCCACGGTCTACCTCGACCTGACGCACCAGCCGCCGGAATTCCTGGAGCGCCGCCTGGGCGGGATCATCGACATCTACCGGAAATTCACCGGACAGGACCCCAGCAGAGTCCCCATGAAGATCTTCCCGGCGGTCCATTACTCCATGGGCGGGCTGTGGGTCGATTACGAAAGCGACGGGCACGGGATGGTCGACCACAGGTCCCCCAGGAACCAAATGACCTCCATCCCCGGCCTCTATGCCGCGGGCGAGGTGGATTACCAGTACCACGGGGCCAACCGGCTGGGCGCCAACTCTCTCCTGAGTTGCATTTACACCGGTTTGTTGATCGGGCCGGGCATCGTCCGCTACTGCGACAACCTGGACAAAGGGCGCGACGCGGTCCCCTCCTCCCTGTTCGACCGGGCCAAAAAGGAATGGGACAACCGGTTCGCGGAAATAAAAAGAATGAACGGCCGGGAGAACCCATATGCCTTGCACCGGGAGTTGGGAGATCTGTTGTTGACCAATGTCCTGATCGTCCGGGAAAACAAGAAACTGCTCGAAACCCTCGACGGCCTCGACGGCATCGAGGCGCGGTTCAAGGACATCAAATGCCTCGACACCAGCGACTGGTCCAACCCCACCCCCAGCTTCATCAACCAGTTGTACAATATGATCCACCTTTCCCGGATCATTACCAAAGGGGCCCTGTTACGCGACGAGTGCCGGGGAGCTCACTACAAACCGGAATTCGACCTGAATCAACCCGACCGGTTCGACCCCCACGAGTTCATCGATTATCTCGAAAAGAAGCAGTATGGCCCGCCGCGCGAGGAGGATTACCCTCCCGGCCACCTCGCCTATATGCGGAGGTTCGAGGCCAACGAGGAGGAATGGCTGAAGACCACCATTGCCCAGTATAAAAACAACGGGCCGGAGATCTCCTACGAAGCGGTGGACCTGTCGCTCGTCACTCCGCGGCCAAGAAAATACGATTGAGGGAAAACCCATGACGCGGGAAACGATCGCCCTTAAAATCAAACGCCAGGATGCGCCCGGCGCCAAGCCCTATTGGAACGTTTTCAAGCTTCCCTCCCTGCCGCACGCCAACGTCATTTCGTGTCTGCAGGAAATCCAGAGGAACCCGGTAACCGCCGACGGCAAAACCGTGACTCCCGTGACGTGGGACTGCAACTGCCTGGAGGAAGTGTGCGGCTCCTGCACCATGCGGATCAACGGGCGGGTGCGGCAGGCCTGTACCGCCTTGGTGGACATCCTGGAAGACCCCATCGTCCTGGAACCGATGTCCAAGTTTCCCGTCGTGCGCGACCTCCAGGTGGACCGGAGCCGGATGTTCGAAAACCTGAGGAAAATCAAAGGTTGGATCGAGATCGACGGCTCCTACGACATTGGCGAAGGGCCCGTCTTCCCCGAAAAAATCCGCGAGAAAGCCTACGCCCTTTCCCAGTGCATGACCTGCGGGTGCTGTCTCGAAGCCTGTCCGCAGTTCACCCTGACCAACGACTTCATGGGCGCCGCCACGTTCAGCCAGGTCCGTTATTTCAACCTGCATCCCACGGGCGCCATGAACAAGGAGGAGCGGCTCGAAGCGGTCATGAAATCGGGCGGCATCGCCGATTGCGGCAACGCGCAGGTCTGCGTGGAAGTGTGTCCCAAGAAGATCCCCCTGACCGAGTCCATCGCCGAAATCGGGCGCGAAACCACCCTTCAACTGCTGAAAAACCTCGTCCTCAAATGATGGAGGGAACCCCCGGTAAGGGGGATTTTTTATTTTAAACCCGTCCGTTATCTGCTATCATTTTTATCTTTGATAAAACAAGCGCCGGGCAAACGCCCGGAGGCGGCGTCGGGTTCAGCGTTCACGCTGGCCGGACCCCGGCCGTAGCGAATATATAAAGGAAACCATCATGAAAGTCTCTTTGGCAAGCGCCTTGGGCACCTGTTTTGGCGTCAAGGACGCCATCAATCTTGCCATGGACCCGCAGTTTCAATCGAACCTTACCATTGTGGGCCAACTGGTGCACAACCGGCAGGTCAACGAATCCCTCAAAAAACACGGCGTTTCCCTGGTCAACAGCATCGAGGAAATCGACAAGATCAAGACCAAGAAGGTCATGATCACCGCTCACGGGGCGGCGGAAAAGGTCAAGGAGAAGCTGGCCGACGCGGGCTTTATCGTTTACGACGCCAGTTGCCCCCTGGTCATGAGGGTCCATAAAACCATCAAGGGGATGGTGCAGAAAAAATATTTCCCCGTCGTCATTGGCCAGGAGGACCATGTCGAGGTCAAGGGAATCGTCGGCGACCTGGAGGAATTCGTGGTCATCAACGACGAAACAGACCTGGACAAACTGCGGAAAGTCGGCAAACGGAAGTTCGGCATCGTCAGCCAGACCACCCAGCAGGTGGAAAAAGTCGAGAGCCTGGTCAAGAAAATCATGGAAATGGACTGCGTGGACGAAGTGAACTTCGTCAACACCATCTGCCAGCCCACCCGCGACCGGCAAATCGCCGCGCGGGAACTGGCCGACCAGGTCGATCTCATGATCGTCATCGGCGGCTACAATTCCTCCAATACCAAGAAACTGATGCAGGTGTGCGAGGAGCGGAAGATCGAGTCGCATCACATCGAGTCCACTTCCCAGCTGAGCCGGGAATGGTTCGTCAATAAAAAGCACGTGGGGATCACCGCGGGGACCAGCACCCCGGAGTACGTGATCAACGAGGTGCACAAGGAAATCCTGAAAATCGCGGAAGGCATACAGGCGTTGGAAGAGCAACCGATGTCCTGAATCCTTCGCCCCGGAGGTCGCCTCCCGGACGAGGAACGCCCGCCCGGTTGGCGCCTTGCATGACCTGAATCCGTTTGCCCCGCGAACCGAGCCGCGAACTATCTATATTCACTTGAAATTTTTCCGTCGAGCCGATGCCAACCTCCGGGATAGATGATTGGGATTATTGCGTAAGAGTTTTGCCCAAGGTCAGCAGGACCTTTGCCCTGAATATCTCCGTATTGAAGGGGGAACTGCACCGGGGCATCCTGACCGCCTACCTGTTTTGCCGGATCATCGACACGGTCGAGGATGCGGCCAAGCTGGACCCGCGGACCAAAATCAAGCTCCTGACGGAGTTCTCGCGTCTGGTCCGGGACGCCGACTACCGCGCCCGCGAATTGACCCGTTGGATACAGGACTGCGCCATGGTGGACGGCTCAGCCAACGACCTCGACCTCCTGGCCAACACCGCGCGGGCATTCCGGATATTCGACACGCTTCCGGAGTCCCACCGGAATCAAATCGTCCCTTCCGTATCCGAAATGGCGCGGGGGATGGCCTACTTCCAGAAAAAGTTCGACCGCGGCAAGCCGGCCCTGTTGGAAAGCGAAAACGAGTTGGAGGAATATTGTTACTACGTCGCCGGGGCGGTGGGAGAAATGCTGTGCAACCTGTTCCTCGTGGAACTGCCGGGCCTTCCCGAAAGTTCGCGGGAAGTCATGAAACGCAACGCCGTTTCCTTCGGGCTCGGTCTCCAAATGACGAATATCTCCAAGGACGTGATCGTCGACCGTAAGCGGGGCTGGTCCTACATCCCCCGCAGTCTGATCACGGCGAACGGCCTGACGGTGGAGGAGTTCAACTCCGCGGTATCGGCCGAGGAGAACCTCCGGGTCCTCGAAAAACTCCTGCAAAAAACCGCGGGCCATTTACAGGACGCCTTGAAGTTCACCCTGGCCATCCCCCGCGGGGAGTATTCCATCCGGTTGTTTTGCATCTGGCCGCTGTGGATGGCCCTGGAAACCGTGGCCGTCCTTCACAACAACCGGTCCCTGATCGACTCCGACGACCCGGTCAAAATCTCGCGGGAGGCGGTCAAGAGTATCCTCCGCAGGACGTCGTTGATCTGTTTTTCCAACTTTCTGCTCAAACGGTCCTTCGACCGGGTCCTCAAGCGGAGCCAACTGGAACCCCCTCCCCGGTTCGACCTGGACGGCCTGAAACTCCGCCTGAGCGGCATCCCTCTGGACAATTACCCTTTATCGGCTTGAATGGCGCATGGAAGAAAATCGAAGGTTCTCGGACAATAACGACGGGACGGTTACCGACTCCCGGACCGGCCTGACCTGGGCGCGGGAGGACACTTGGCAAAAGGAGGGCCGCTGGGTCACCTGGGACGAAGCGAAGGAATACGCCCAGACCTTTTGCACCAACCGGTTCGCCGGACGCGGCGACTGGCGACTGCCGACCATCAGGGAAGCCCAGAGCTTGTACGACGATACCCAAAGGAATAAAGACAAGTACGGCAACGAAATCCATTTGGACCCGGTTTTCCCGGAAGGACCGCAGGCCACGATCTGGTGCGATGAAGGATCGTCGGGAAACGAAGGGTACACGCTGGATTTACGCGCGGGGGAAGTCGGCGTTCTGTATAAAAGCAAGTGCCCCCGCATGGCCGGCAGAGCGGTGAGCGGCGAATGGAGTTCCGCGAGCCGAAACGGCCGGTAAAATTCCAAATCCGTTTTGGCCCGCGCCACATCCAATACCTGTTATACTTGTCCCCTGAAGGAGAAACGGGAAGTGAACAAGAGAAACTTATTGTTGATCGCCGGAGGGGTATGGGTCGTCGTCGGGATCTTTTTGATATTCCGCGGCGCCCATCTGTATGAACTGGCGGTTTCGGAACAACACTCCACCCAGTCGGCCATTGTGTTTTCCGGTTTCATGGGCCTGGTCATTGGAGCGGTCAAAGGCGGATTCGTGTTGAGCAAAACCGCCCGCAAAAACATCGCGCGCATTGAAAACCTCGTGGCCCCGCTGAAAATCCACCAGGTCTTTTCCAAACCCTTTTACGCGTTCATCGCGGGGATGATGTTTCTGGGGTTCCTCCTGCGCTACCTGAACGGGTATCTGGGAGGATATGTCGTCGTCGCGGCGATTTATTGCGGGATCGGGATGGCCCTCCTCGTTTCCAGCCTGGCATACTGGAGAACGGCCCCGGTTACGGCGGGCAAAAAGGGCCAATGACTTGGGGAACGCCTCGATCGGCCTGGATTCCTTTCGCGCCTGAACCGTCATGAAAAACTTCTTCCTCACGCTCCACATGGTCTCGATGTGTCTCGTGGTCGGGACCCTGTTCGTGCAATCGCTCTCGGTGGTGTTCCGGCTAAAACTGAAATCCGCGCAGGAAATGGCCGGGATACGCTTCATCCAGGTCCGCATCCACAAGTTCATCTACTACCCCATCCTGGCCGTCACCCTCGTTTCCGGGACCGTCCTGGCCGCGAAGACGAACGCCTTCGTCCAGGCGCATTGGATTTACCCCAAGCTGGGGCTGTTGATCGCGCTCGTCTCCCTGGGCGCCGTCAACGGGGCGCAAATCGAAAAAGACATCCTGCCGAAAAAATATGCGATGATGACGCATATCGGCATTTTCATAATCGGCGCCGCCATGATTTACCTGGCCGCCGTGAAACCGTTCTGAACCGCCATGGATATTTTTCTCACCATTATCGCCAGCGTCCTTCTCCTGGTCGGGTTCCTCGTCGTCTGTCGTTCCAGCGACGACGAGGAAGACCGCGAGGACGAAACCCACAAGACCTGACCCATGCGGAGGGAAGGACGCCGCGCGCCATACGGCATGGGTCCCGAGGCGGGATGCGCTACGTAAAATGCCGGGGAATCGATAAAGACTGGAGCGCGGTCACCCTGGGGCGCTGGCAGATCGGCCCCAGCGAAGGCTGGGGGGACGCGTGCGCCCCGCAAGAGGCCGATGCCGTCGTCAAGACCGCTCTGGATTGCGGCATCACCGCATTCGACACGGCGGAAGGTTACGGCGACGGCGAATCGGAACGGCGCCTGGGCAAGGCCCTCGGCTCCCGCAAGCGCGAGGTCATCGTCGTCTCCAAGATCTGGCCCGACGCGGAGTTGGACCTCGAAAGCTACCGGGAAAGGCTGGACGGATCGCTCAAGGCATTGCAGAGGGATCTTGTTTCCGCGGGAATATGGACAATTCGAGGCGTTGGGTTATACTGGGGAAATGAGCGAGGAAAATCGCTGGGATGAACAGCGCGAGGACGACGGCCTCACCCTGGGGCCCGAAGACGCCCTCCGGAAAGAGATCGAGAAATCCAAATCTCTAAAGGTGGACCGGCTGACGTTGAGAGACGAGATCGAGAAGCTTCGCGCCCAAAACGCCTCGCTGAACAAAAAATACCAGAACCTCAAACAGGAAAACGAGGAGGTCCGGGAAAAAATGGAGTTGGACAAACTGGCCAGCCGCTCCGAACCCGAAAAACCCCCGGTCCCGTTCCCGCCGCTGGCCTATTACCTGCTCGTCTTCAACCTGCTGGCGATCGGGTTTTTGATCTACCTGCAAATGCAAAAATAATCCCGCCCGTTTTTTTTCACGAAGTTGCATGAATTTAATCGGGAAATGAGCTAAGCTAACCGGCGATTTGTTTAAAATCAAAACCCATTTTGGGGATTTACGCGTTCATTTCTCGAAGATGGCGTTCCGGGCGATTTTTCGACTCGAATTTCCCTTCAGGACAAGAAATATTGAATCCCCGGCCGGATTTTTCCATCCAAACGAATATTTGCCTCTGAAATCGCTTTAAATTGAGGGATTGCCTCTCCTGCCCTTTCAAAATCGCGCGGCGCTGAAAAGCTGAATATAATTACCTGGAAAGGAGAAACGACTCGTTATGTGGACAATAGAATTTCTTCACGTGCTGTTCGGAATCTTGTGGATCGGGTTGCTTTACTTTTTCAACCTGGTCCAGGTCCAGTCGATGCCCAAAATGACGGAAGCGGGCGCGGCCAAACCTTACGCCCAGATCATCCTTCCCAAGGCGCTCTTCTATTTCCGCTGGGCCGCGTTGCTGACCGCGGTCACCGGCATCGTGTATTACGTTGCCGCCAGATGGTGGACGGAAAAGGCCGTGACGGGCGTTCCCGGCGGGGTCATCATGATTGGCATGTTCCTGGGATTGGTCATGGCGTTCAACGTATGGTTCATCATCTGGCCCAACCAGAAACAGATCATCGCGGGAGCGCTGGAGGGCGACGCCTTGAGCAAGGCCAGGCGGATGGCTTTCCTCGCCAGCCGGACCAACGCCTGGTTGTCCCTGCCCATGCTGGCGTGCATGGTCGCCGCCAACCACGGGGGCTTTGGGTTCTAAGCCGACTTAATCTTACCGTTCAAAAAAACACAGGGGGAGTGAATTTGCCTTCCGGGCGGATTCGGTCCCCTTGTTCGTTTGACGACCGTGTCCGCCGAACTACTTTCCTTAGCGCGTCTAACAAAATGAAATTTCCCATAATTCCCCCCCCCTTGAAGGGGGAGGCCGGGTGGGGGTGAAAAGCCAGCCCACCCTCCCCCAGCCCCCTCCCTCAAGGGAGGGGAATTTGTGTGTCCAGACAATCGGTTCATTTTGTTAGGCGCTCTTACTCCACGACGAGGGCTTCCATGGGGTCCAGGCGGGAAGCCTTGATCGCCGGATAGATCCCAAACACGATGCCGACCGCCGTGCAGACCAGGGTCGACACGACGATCGCCTGATAATCGAGGATCAGCGTCCAGGGACTCCACCGGGCCAGCCCCAGGGTGATGCCCGTGCCGGCGGCTATCCCGATCGCCCCTCCCAACAGGCCGATCAACACCGATTCCATGACGAATTGCTGGACGATGTCCGTCCTCGAAGCCCCGACCGCCCGCCGCATGCCGATCTCGCGGGTGCGCTCGCGCACGGAAATCAGCATGACCGCCAGTATCCCGATGCCGCCGACCACCAGGGAAATCGCGGCGACACCGACGATCAGCAGGGTGAAGGTCTCGGCGGTTTCCCGCTTGAGTTTTTCGATGTCCACCTGGCTCTGGATGGTGAAATCGTCGGGCTGTCCCTCGCGCAACTTGTGTTTCGACCGGAACCAGTCGCGGATCTCCCTCTCGGCGCGTTTCATTTTGTCCTTGGACTCGACCTGGTAATAGATCGTGCGGATATACGTCTGGTTCATGATGCGCCGCAGGAGGGCGTTCAACGGGACGAGGAAAACGTCGTCCTGGTCCTGGCCGTCCGTATCCATCCCTTTCGGCTTGAACACCCCGATGATCTTGAACGGGACGGACTTTACCCGCACGGTCTGCCCGATGGGGTCCTCGTCCCCGAAAATATTTTTTATGGTGGTGTAACCGATCACCGCGACGCGGTTGGCCGTTTTCAGGTCGCGTTCCTCGAAAAAGTTTCCCCGCTCGATTTCATATTTACGCGCGGGAAGGAACTCCAGGTTCGACCCCGCCACCCGGACCTCCGCGACCGAGTTTTTATATTTCACCTGCGTCTGGACGTATTCGTAGGGGGCCGCTCTCTTTAGTTCGGGGACGTCCTCCTTCAGGAGTTGGGCGTCGCGCGCGGTGATGTTGTTGACGGAGCCCTCCAACTCCAGCCGGCCGCCGCGCACCTTCATTTCCCCGGCGCTGACCGTGATGAGGTTCTCGCCCATCCGCGAGATGATGTCCATCGACTCCTTCTGCGAACCTCTGCCGATGGCCACCATGACGACGACCGAGCCGATGCCGATCATGATCCCCAGGGAGGCAAGGAAACTCCGCAGTTTGTGGGTTTTCAGCGCGGACGCGGCAATGCTCGCGCTCGACATCAATCGCATGACGGACGGGCTCCAGGGCTCTTCATCGAATGGTTTCCTCCGGGCTCAGCGAGGCCGCCTTGCGCGCGGGTTGGATGCCGAAAACCAGGCCGACGGCCGCGGAAAACGCAAAAGCCACGACGAACGACTCCCAGGTGGGCTTGGCGGCCAGCACATGCAAATTCTTCAGGACGAAGGAAATCGTCACCCCCAGGGCGCAACCGGCGATCCCTCCCAGAATGGAGACGAAAATGGACTCGAACAGAAACTGCTGGGTGATGTCCGAACGGCGCGCCCCGAAACATCTGCGGATGCCGATCTCGCGGATGCGCTCGCGGATGGAGACCAGCATGATGTTCATGATCACGATCCCGCCCACCAGAAGGGACACGGCGGAAATCAGGACCAGCATGCGGTTCAAGGCGCGTTCCTCCGCGGTCACCCACTCCATGATCCCCTCGGGCGTGATGAAGCGGAAATCGTCCTCCGCGAAAACGGACAGGTTGTGGTTCTTTCTAAGGAGTTGCCGCACTCCTTCCATCGTCTCCTGGACCATGGAGGGGTCGAGGGTGTGGATGCGGATGCTGAACAGCCAGGTCTGCCGGAACAGCCGGCTGATGGAGGTCGAAAGGGGGACGATGACGCGGTCGTCGGGGTCGAAGCCGCTCTCGGTCACGCCTTTCTTTTCCAGGACGCCCGCCACCCGGAAATAAACCTTGCCGATCCGGACCATCTTCCCCACGGGGTCCTCGTCGCCGAACAGCTTTCCCGCGGGCGTGGCCCCCAGGACGGCCACTTTCGCCTTGCGCTTCATGTCCTCGTCCGTGAAAAAACTTCCGTCGGACAATTTCCACAACCGGGCCGATTGCCATTCGGGGGTCACCCCGTAAACGCGGGTGAACGTGTTGTTCCGCTTGTACACCATGCGCATGCTCTGCCTCTGGTGCGGGACCGCCGCCTGGACGGTGGGCATGGCGCGGATGTCGTCGACGTCGGCCAGGGTGAGCGTGGTCGGCGTCTTGGTCCTGGCGAAAAACAGGCGCCCGGCGCCGGCGGCCACCGAGAACGCCTCCGGGCCGAAGCCCATGTCGCTGATGCGGGCGAGGACCTTGGCCTTGGCCCCCTCGCCGATGGCCACGATCACGGTCAACGAGGCGATGCCGATGACGACGCCCAGCGTCATCAGGAGGGTCTTGCTCTTATGCAGAGCCAGCCCGCGAAGGGCTTCCTTCAAATTGCGTAACGCTCTCATGGCGCCGGTCTTCCAGTATTCTCCCGTCCATCAGGCTGATGGTGCGGCGCCCATGTTGCGCCACTTTCGGGTCGTGGGTGATGATGACGATCGTCCGCCCTTCCCGGTTCAACTGGTCCAGGATCCGCATGACTTCCGCCCCGTTTTTGGAATCCAGGTTCCCGGTCGGCTCGTCCGCCAGAATGATCCTGGGATCGTTGACGAGGGCGCGGGCGATGGTGACGCGTTGTTGCTCGCCGCCGGAAAGTTGTCCGGGGCTGTGGTGCAGGCGGTGGGCGAGCCCGACCTTCTCCAGGGATTCGCGGGCCCTCTCCCGGGCGTCGGCGGGGACCTTGTGGCAGTACAACAAGGGCATCATCACGTTGTCGATGGCCTTGACGCCGGGAAGCAGGTGGAAAGCCTGGAACACGAACCCGATCTTTTCGTTGCGCGCGCGCGACAACTGGGCGTCGTTCAACGTCTCGACCTCCTCGCCGTCCAGAATGTACTTGCCCGAGGTCGGGCTTCCCAGGCAACCCATGATGGTCATCAAGGTGCTCTTTCCGGCGCCGGAGGGGCCGATCACGCTCGCGTATTCTCCCTCCTCGATCCGCAAGTCGATCCCCTTGAGGACGGGGGTCTCCACGCCGGCGCTCAGGTAGGTCTTGACGATGTTTTCCATGAGAATCAGACTCATGACCGCCGCCCCGGAGGTCCGCCTCCCTTGTTTATGGAGTCCGTTTTGGGCTTGAGCAGAACGCCCACCTCGTCGCCCTCGTTCAGCCCCGACTTCACCTCGATGAAACTGCCCTCGCGCCAACCCGTCTCGATGGGTTTTTCCGCGACGCGGCCGTCGATGCGGACCGCCACGAACGACTTGTCGGCGGTCCGTTTCACGCTCTCCTTGGGTATCGCCAGCGCGTTCGGGCGGAGGCCGGTCGTGACGACCACGTTGGCGGTCATGTCCGGGCGCAACAGCTTGATGTCGTCCTTGTCGATCCGCAACATCACTTCATAGTTGACGACGTTGTCCTTGATCACCGATTTGGGATGGATGTCCATTGCCTCCGCCTTGAAAATCTTCTCGGCGTAGCTATCGACGGTGAACGCGGCCTTCTGGCCTACCTTGACCTTGCCGATGTCGGTTTCGTCCACATAGGCCGTGACTTCCAGTTTGGTCAGGTCGATGAGGGTCACGAACGTCGGGGCGCTCAACCCGGCCACGACGGTTTCGCCCTCCTGGGTCGAGACGTAGGCCACGATCCCGTCGATGGGGGCGGTGATCGTGGCGTAGGACAACTGGGTTTCCACGTCCATGATGTTGGCCCTGTCTTTTTCGATCTGGGCCCTGACGACGCTGACGTCGTTGGGGAAACTGGCCTCCTTGAGTTTCAATTCCTCCCTGGCCGCCTTGATTTGCGCGAGCAAGGTGTCCTTTTTCTGCACCGCCTCGTCCACCGCCGAGTCGGAGACGAACCCCTCTTTGTTGAGACCGGTATTGCGGGCCAGCGTTTTTTCGGCGAGTTGCAACTGCGCCTGCAGGTCCTCGATATTGGCTTTCGCCTTGTCGATTTCCAGCGGCCGTTCGGAAACGATCTTGGCCAGTTGGGCCTCGTCGGCCTTCAACTCCGCTCCCCTTTGGGCCACGCGGGCCAGCAGGTCCTGATGCTCGATGATGGCGATGGTCTTGCCCCTGTGGATGAAATCGCCAATGCGGACAAACAAGCGTTTCAGCTTGCCGGATATCCGCGCCCCGATTTTGACCTCCGCCCCGGTATGGAGCGTGACGGTCCCGGTGGCCAACACCGTCTGCTGGATGTCCCTCCGGACGACTTTCTTGAACTCGTAATCCTTCTCCGACAGTCCCTTTTCGCCCGGTCCCATCATCGATTTGAGATTACGGAGAAACGGAATCTTGGGGTCGCTCAGATAAATCCAGCCGATGCCCGCAACCATCAGAAGGAGGAGAACGCTCCCCAGGACCTTTTTCGACCCGCCCATGATTTTTTTAATGGATTGTTTAATAAGCGTTTAAGCCGTCAATTGTAACACAGTTCGGCAGTCCAGGGTTAATGCAACCTTCACTCGCCGCGCTGTGTTATGATCGTAATACCCGTCTTTCAATAGTCGTATTTTCCGGGAAAAATGGAACAAAAAACCGAATTTGTAGCGGAAAAGGGAAAAAGCGCCAGGGCCGGGAATATCGCGTTCATCGGATTGATTGCCGGTCTGGCCGTCGTTTTGGCCGCGGCGGCGGCTGTCGTCCTGAACCTGGACCGCTTCCGCGAGCCGGTCGTCGCGAAATTGTCCGAAATGACGGGGTTGAAAATCGCGGTCGAATCGCTGGGCCTGGACTTTTCCCGCGGGCTGAAATTGAAATGCGTCGGCCTGAAAGTCCGGACCCCCGACGGCCATCGCCAGTTGTTTTCCGCGGAAGAGGCGCTCCTGGAGCTGGAACTTCTTCCCGTCCTGCGGGGGCAATTCAACGTAAAGGATTTCGTCCTCGTAAAGCCGGAGGTCCGGATATATCCGGAACGCCCCGGCGAGCCTGAAGGTCCGCCCTCCCAGACCGAGGCTCCCGCGCCTCCCGGACCGGCGGGACCCCCCGCCCCCAAGAAACTCACGCCGCAACAATTCCAGTATGGGACCATCCGTACTTTCCTGCAGACCGCCCATTTGTCCCTGGAGAGGATCGAGATCCGGCAAGGCCGGGTGGTCTTCGCTTCCGGCGAAAAAAGCCCCTCTCCGGAAGCCGAAAAAACCCTGGCCGTTTCCGCGGGCATGCAATTCCGCAGGGCCGGCCGGGACAAACTCGACCTGGCCCTGACGCCTCTTGCATTGGAGGCCGGCAACCTCCGGTTCGCGGGGACCGCCCTGTTCGAGGACATGCTCGGACAACGCGCCGCCCTGCGCGCGAATTTGAAATCGGAACCGTTCACGATGGACGAACTCGCGCGACTGCGCGGGTGGCTTCCCGAGGATCAACGGCGGTATCTCGACCCGGAACGGTTTTCCGGAAAAGTCGAGCGCCTGTCCCTGGACTTGACCGCCCAACTCGATTCGACGGCCAACCTGGAATCCCTCGATTCGCTCAAAGACCGCGCCACCGCCAGGATCAACCTGCTCGTCGCGGACGCGGCGGTGACGGCGGGGGATGTTTCGGTCCCCGTCCCGCGCGTCGAAGGGGAGGGGCAATGGGAGAAAAACTCCCTGCGTCACCGGATCGCCGGCAAGGCGCTGGAGGGGGATTTCGCCCTGACGGGCAACCTGACATTCGCGAAGGACTTTTCCTCGGCGGCGATCGATTCCGACCTGAAAATCGCCGGCGCCCATCTCGCGCGGATCAAGCCTGCCGTAAACAACGAATGGTTCCCGGACGAAGGGACGGTATCGGGGACGGCGCATGTCTCCGGCCCGGTATCCGATTTGCCGGGCCTGCAATTGGCGGGCAAGTTTGAGGGGAAAAATTTGGGCGTCAAGGTCGGAGAGAAAAAACACGCCGCGGAGGCGGCGGTCGTGTCCATCCAGACCGTTGCCCCCGGCCAGGCGAACCTGGACGTCAGCCTGACCCGCGTGTCGATCGACCGCGCGCTCTTGAAGCAGGTCTCGGGACTCGTTGGGATATCCGGGGACGCTGTCCGGCTGGCCCAGGGCAGGATTTTCCCGCAACACGGGGAGATCGACCTGTCGGGGAACTATTGGTTGTCGCGGCAAACCTGGAACGCAAAATTCAACAGCCGGGGCTTGCTGTCGGAGGACCTGCTCCCCGAGCATTTCGCCGGCCCGTTGAGCCTGTCCGGAAACCTTGAGGGCGGGAACACGCCCGAAGGCCCGCTCCGCGGCCTGTCCGGGACCGTCAAGGTCCAGTTTAGCGACGGAAGCCTCCGGCAGGCGCGTTTCATCTCGGCCCTCCTCGCCCTGTTGAACCCGCGCGGCGTCGCTGACGCGCAAAAGGAGGGGTTGAATTATAAATACCTCGGCGGGGACTTTAAAATCCGCAAGGGCGAGACGGTCACGAACAACCTGGAACTGAACGGTTCCCAACTCAAGGTCCTGGTCGCGGGAAAGGCCGACCTGCCTACCGGCGCCCTGAAAGCGGAGGCCAAGGCCATGCCCCTGCAACTGGTCGACACCGTGGCGAAGGCCATCCCCCTGGTGGGCAAAATCCTGGGCGGAGGAAAAAAAGGCGGCGTGATCGAGACTTATTTTTCGATAGAAGGGACGCTGGCCGACCCCAAATTCACCCTGCTTCCGGGGAGGACCATCCTCGGCAAACCGCTCGGCATCCTGGAGGAACTGATCAAGCTCCCCGCCTCGCTGGCGGATTCCAACGAGGACCACGACGAACCGGACAAAATAAATGAAGACTCCTTCGGAGAACACGCGAAGGGCAAGGGTTAAAGATAAAGGCCGCGGAAGCATGGCTTATGCCATCATTTCCAGTATTGCCTGAAATGACAGAACATAATATAAAGATAAGAGCGTCTAACAAAATGAATTGATGGGTCTGACCCCACAAATGCTCCCCTCCCTTGAGGGAGGGGGTTGGGGGAGGGTGACCAGCGTGAACGCTGGACCCGACGCCGCCTCAGGCTGACGCCGAGGGCGGCCGGCGTGACGCCGGATTCATTACCGCCCCGGCGCAAGCGCGGGGCGGCATTGCCCACCGGGGGCGTCCCCGGCGTCATCGCTGTGTTGCCTCCGGGCGTTTGCCCGGCTTTTCACCCCCACCTGACCTCCCCCTTCAAGGGGAGGAAGTTATGGAATACTTCATTTTGTTAGACGCTCTTAGAAAAATAGCGTCTTGACATTGTACCTTGGTACAGGGTTTATATTAAAATCGAGAGTGGAAGGAGGCATTCATGGCAAACCTCAGGCGCGGCGAATTGGCCAGGCAGTGCGGCGTGAACGGCGAGACGCTCCGCTACTATGAGAAGCGGAAACTGCTCGCCCCTCCGGTCCGGTCCTCGTCCGGATACCGGCTTTATTCCCAGGACGACGTTGCGCGGATACGTTTCATCAAAAACGCCCAGAAGGTGGGGTTTACCCTGGACGACATCAAGGAGTTGTTGAAACTCCGCGTCGAAAAAAACAGGCCGTGCGAATCCGTTTTGGCGAAGGCGCAAACCAAGCTGATGGAGGTCGATAAAAAACTGGCCGGACTCAAGGCCATGAGAAAGGTTTTAACGCGCTTGATCGACCAATGCGAACGGGCGGCGCCTACGTCGCAATGCCCCATTCTCGAAAGTTTCGAATCCGCAATAGAAAATCCAATGAAAAAGGAGAGGAGGCTGACATGAAAAAGGAAAATCTTACTGGAATGGGCGCGCTGATAGCGTCTGGGATCGGCGGCGTTTGCTGTGTCGGGCCGGCCATTTTGGCCGGTTTGGGGTTTGGCGCGGGCGCGGCAAGTTTTGCCAGGGGGTTCGGCGTCCTGCACGTGCCGATGACGGTCATGGCCTTGGCGCTTTTGGGCGCGGCGTTTTATTTGCGGTCCAGGAAAAACTCCGTTTCCGGGGAGGAAAACGCGTGTTGCGCGGCGGCGCCGGGCAATGCATCAAGACGCTCCGTCTTTCTCTGGATGGCGGCGTCGTTGACGGTTGTTTTGCTACTGATTCCTTATTTTTTATGAATGCCTGTTTCTAAGGGAGGGTCCGCCTATGCGAGGCACAAAGCGCGCAACGGTTTTTTTCATGCTCGTCCTCTTTTTGTTTTTAGGGGGGCTGGGTTCCGCGGAACAACCCGAACGCCGGGAACTTTTACAGTCGTTTCAATTAAAAGTAACCGGCCTGGATTGCGAAAAATGCATCCCCGACGTCCGCAAATCCCTGATGAAGGTCTCGGGCGTGCGCGATGCGGAGGTGACGGCGTTCGACAAGTCCGGGAGCCAGGTCCAGGTTGAAGTCGTCCCCAAAACGGCTTCGGGAGAGGAACTTGTTTCCGCCTTACGGTCGGCGGGTTTCAAGGCCCAAATAATCGCCGTTGGAGAACCGCGGATGGTTTCGCTCACGCGGAATTCCGGTTTTAGTCTGTTCGGATTGTTCGAATAGGCCAGGGCGTCGAAAGTTTGAAAGGAGAGGGACCATTATGGGA
>JACRGP010000008.1 GCA_016217765.1 Nitrospinota bacterium
ACCTTGGCGATTTCCATAAGTCCGCTCCGCGTCCGCTTCGCCGAAATTCAGCTACCGTCTGTCTGCCGCCGCTCACCGCTTCACTGCGTCGATGCCAGTGATCTTCTTTCCCAGGATCAGGGTGTGGATGGAGTCGGTCCCTTCGTAGGTGAACACGCTCTCCAGGTTCAGCATGTGCCGGATGGTCGAGTATTCCACGCTGATGCCGGAGGCGCCGAGGACGTCCCGGGCCTTCCGCGCTGTATCGAGCGCCACCCGCGCGTTATTCCTTTTGGCCATGGAGATCTGCGCGTGGTCCGCGCCGCCGTTCCGCATCAATCTTCCCAACTGCATGCACAGGGTCTGGCCGGCGGTGATGCCGGTCAGCATGTCGGCCAGTTTCTCCTGGACGAGCTGGTAGGAGCCGATGGGTTTCCCGAACATGATGCGCATTTTGGCGTGCTCCACCGCTTCCCGGTAACAGGCCATGGCCGCGCCCAACACGCCCCAGGCGATGCCGTTGCGCGCCTGGTTCAGGCACTGCAAGGCGGACACCAGGCCGGCGGCCGTCCCCGGCAGGAGGTTTTCCCTGGGGACCCGGCAATCGTTCAGCACGATGTCGCCGGTGACCGAGGCGCGCATGGAAAACTTGTGACGGATCGGGCTCATGGTTATTCCCGGCCGGTCCGCCTCGACCAAAAACCCGCGCGCCACGCCGTCCAGGTAGGCCCAGACCACGGCCAGGTCGGCGATGCCGGCGTTGGTGATCCACATCTTGGAGCCGTTCAGGACGTAGGAATCGCCGTCGGCCCGGGCATGGGTTTTCATCCCGCCCGGATCGGAGCCGTAGTCCGCCTCGGTCAGGCCGAAACACCCGATCTTGTCGCCGGAGACCAGGGGCGGCAACCACTTGTCCTTTTGTTCCTGCGATCCGAACCGGTCGATGGGATAAATGACGAGGGAGTTCTGCACGGAAACGAAACTGCGGATGCCGCTGTCGCCGCGCTCCAGTTCCTGCATCATCAGGCCGTAGGCGATCGGGCCAATCCCCGCGCCGCCATGGGTCTTCAGGGCGGCGCCGAGAAAGCCCTCGCCGCCCATTTTCTTCACGAGGGCCATGGGGAATTCGCCCCGCTCGAAACAATCCGCGATGATGGGCAGGACTTCCCGGTCGACGAATTTGGCGGCGCTTTCCTGCACCATTTTCTCTTCGTCGGTCAACTGGTCTTCGATGCCGTAAAAGTCGACGGACAACATGGTCCGACTCCTCGCGTTGCAAGCGGGACCCGGCCGGGCTTCGTCCCGGACAGGCGTCAGCCCTGGATCATTTCCACGCCCAGGGCCAGCGCCTCGCCGCCGCCCAGACAAATGGCGGCGACGCCGTTCCTCAGGTTCCGCGCCCGCAGGGCATAGAGCAGGGTAACGAGTATCCTTGCGCCGGAGGCGCCGATAGGGTGCCCCAGCGCCACCGCCCCGCCGTTGACGTTGACCTTGCCCGGGTCGAGCCCCAGGATGTCGATGACCGCCATCGTGGTGACGGCGAACGCCTCGTTGATCTCGAACAGGTCGATGTCCGCGGTGCCGACCCGCCATTTTTTGAGAAGTTTCTGGATCGCGCCCGCCGGGGCTATCGGGAATTCGCCCGGCTTCTGGGAGTTGACCGCTTGCGCCGTCACGCGGGCCAGGGGTTTGAACCGCGCGTCATGGGGCCCCAGGACCAGGGCCGCGGCGCCGTCGTTGATCTTGGACGCGTTGCCGGCGGTGATCGTCCCGCCGGGCTTCACGAACGCGGGCGGGAGTTTCGCGAGCTTTTCCAGGTCCCCGGAATAGGGTTGCTCGTCCTTCTCCACGAGCTTGCCCTCGACCGTCACGCCGGCGATTTCCTTGGAGAAGACACACTCGTCCTGCGCGGCCCGCGCCCGGCGGTAACTTTCGAGCGCGAACCGGTCCTGGGCCTCGCGCGAATATCCCCGTTCCCTCGCCATCGTTTCGGCGATCTCGCCCATATGGCAATTCAAAAAGCTGTCCCACAGTCCGTCGAGGATGAGGCCGTCGATCATTTCCTTGTTGCCGAGCTTGACGCCCTTGCGGAGACCGGTTTGCAGATACGGGGCCTGGCTCATGTTTTCCATTCCTCCCGCGACGACGAACCGGGACTCGCGCAAACGGATGGCGTTGTCGGCCAGCATGACGGCCTTGAGCCCGGAGCCGCACACCTTGTTGACGGTGGTCGCGCCGACGGAATAGGGCAGGCCGCTCTTGATCGCCGCTTGCCGCGCCGGAGCCTGGCCCACGCCGGCGGACAGCACGTTGCCCATGATCGCTTCGGAAATTTCCTCTTTCGGGACCCCGCTCCTTTTGAGGGCCTCGGCAATGGCGGCCGCCCCCAGTTCCGGGGCAGACGCCGAGGCCAGCGCGCCGTTGAATTTGCCGATGGGAACGCGCGCCGCCCCGTAAATATATGAATATTCTTCAATGGGTTGCATGATAATATACCCCTTGCCGGTCGATCGCTGTCTAGTAAGGCGCTGAAAAAGTCCGAACAACGTCATCCTGAGGAACTTTTAGCGACGAAGGACCTCTGAAACGCTTGGGTTGTCAAAAGGCGAGATGCTTCGCGGAGTTTATCCTGAGGCGGAAAAAGCGAGATGCTTCGCTCCGCTCAGCATGACATACGCCGAAGGACTCAGAATGACGCCATAAAAGATTTTTTCAGCGCCCTGCTAAAACTTAATATAAGCCCCGAACGCGAATTTTGAAATAGGCGGGGGGGTAAATTCGCCTTCTCCGGATCTCTGTAGGCGCCTTGAAAAACCCCGGGCTTGAGGAGGAATCATGGAATCCCCAAAATTCGTTACACGGACCCTCGACGAGCGGGTCGGCATCCTCACGATACACAACCCTCCGGCCAACGTCCTCCGGCTCGACCTCCTGGACGAACTGGCGGCGGAACTCGACCGCATCGCGGACGACCCCGCGGTCAAAGTCGCCGTCCTGGCCAGTCCCCTGGAAAAGTTTTTCGTCGCCGGGGCGGACATCAAGGAACTCGCCAACATCGGCTCCGGCGCCGAGGGGACGAAATTTTCGGAAAAAGGGCAGGCGCTGTTGGACAAAATCGAGCTTTCCCGCAAGCCGTTCATCGCGGCCGCGGAGGGGTTCTGCCTGGGCGGCGGGCTGGAATTGGTCCTGGCGTGCCACATGCGGATCGCGGGGACGGGCGCCTCGTTCGGTTTCCCGGAGATCAACCTGGGGCTGATTCCCGGGTTCGGCGGGACGGTCAGGATTTCCCGCCTGGTCGGACAGGCCAAAGCCTTGGAATTGACGCTCACGGGAAGCGCCATAACCGCCGAGCAGGCATGGTCCATCGGTCTCGTCAACCAAGTCGTCAAGAAAGGGGCCGCGCTGGATACCTCCCTGTCGCTGGCCCGGCAGATCCAGGGCAAAGGGGCGCGCGCGGTCGCCGCCGTCCTGGACACGGTCCTGTCGGAAGGATCGAGGACGGAAAGACTCCAGCGCGAATCCCGGGCCTTTGGGGAGCTGTTCGGCGCCGAGGACGCCAGGGAAGGGATCAAGGCCTTTCTGGAAAAGCGGGTCCCCCACTTCAAGGACCGTTGACGCGGCGGCGTATCGCCTTTTTTGGGAAATCGGGATCGCGCCAAGACGCCAAGGCGCAAAGAAAAAAAACTTGGCGGCTTCGCGGCTTTGCGTGAGAAATGGTTTTCAAATCCCCCTATCCCCCTTTGCAAGGGGGGATGAAACAAAGGCGCTTTTTGTTGCCGGTTTATTTCACTCATGCAATTTGCACGTTAGCAGTCTGTCGGACTTAGAGGTTTTACGGGTGTTATAATCGGGACGGTTACCCATCCTCGTTACCCTTTGAGGAAACGCCATGAACCAATTTAAGCAGTGGAGCCACAACCAACCCTTTCTTTTGCCTCCCGACCTTCGCGACTGGATCCCCACGATCTGGCGCATTTTGTTCTTGAGGCGGTAGAACGGATCGATATGAACCGTTTTCGTATCAACGCGCGGGGGACGGGGGACGCTCAGTATCATCCGCGGATGATGCTTGCCCTGCCGATTTACTGTTACGCCAACGGCATCTTTTCCAGCCGCCGCGTCGAGCGGGCGACGTACCGCGACATTGGCGCGCGTTATCTGACGGCGGACCCGCA
>JACRGP010000076.1 GCA_016217765.1 Nitrospinota bacterium
GGCAGCGCGACTACCTTGGCGCGCGTAACAAAATGTGGTGTTCCTTAACGTCCTCCCCCTTGAAGGGGGAGGGTGACCAGCGTGAACGCTGGACCCGACGCCGCCTCAGGCTAACGCCGAGGCGGAGACCGCGTTCCGGCGATCGCGTCAGCGTCATCGCCGCGTCGCCTCCGGGCGCCTGCCCGGTCCAGGGAGGGGAGTAATTTGAGTGTCGAGCCCAATGGATCATTTTGTTACACGCTCCAAGGAAGCTGGCAAATGGCGCGGGGTTGGGATGGAGCCGTCGCGGGCTCGATTGGATCCAGCGGCACGCTGGGCGTGGCGATCCAGAACCTCTGGAGCGCTTCGCTCCGCTCGCAATGACAATAAAGCGAACGGCATTTCGCGCCGGGAGGGAGTAAAGATCAGGCGAGGTGGGTCTTGATAAAAGCGGAAACCTCCTCGATCCCGGACAGGAATTGGTCCTCGTCGCGCGGATGGATGCGGAAAGAAACCGCGCCCGCGTGCCCGCCGCCGCCCATGTACTGGCTGGGGAACGTTTCCCGGATTTTGTCCTCGGCTTTCCGGAGGTCAAACCCCGAATATCCCACGGCCCGCCGCATTTTGATGAAAATACAGTCCTTGCCCGCCGTGTCCTTGCCGTGAAAGCAGACGATGCCCACCTTGCCCGACATCTCGGGAACGGTGTTCAACAGAAATCCGCGGACTTCCGAAAACCAGTCCGACTCGAACGGTCTGCAGTAAGTCCGCACCTGCGAGTACGTCGAGTTCAGCAGATTCAGGACCGCGACTCCCCGGTCGATGGCGGTCCGCTCCGTAAGGGCGTCAAGACAGCGCTCCTGCTCGTGGGTCATCCGGTTGAGATATTCGAGGAGAACGCCCGGGTCCCCGAACTTGCTGGCTTTATCCTCCGGCGGACGCCCGGGCCGCGCGTCCCGCCAGCGAGTTTCCTTTTCCAGGCATTGCGAAAGTTTTTCCATCCAGTAATCGTAATCCTCCCTGTGGTGGACCACCTTGCCCCCCAACGTGTCGCAAAGCAGTCCCATGAGCAGGGACAGGAGGATGTTTCTCCTGGACATCGGGTCGGCGCTGTGCGGCGACGTCTCGTGCAAACGCAGGAGGAGTTCGCCCACGATTTCGGTATTGGCGTTGGCCTTGCGGAACAGCTTGATCCCGTTGCTGGTCAACGCCTCGCTGTCGGTCCCGAAGTGATGGTCGAACTCGACGGCGGGCAACTTCCTGGTCAGCAGGCGGTCGCGGATCTCGCTATAAAAGGGAAGCAGTTTGGGGTTGGCCGTGTCGAAAAACATCACCGCCTCCACGGCGGACTCGATTCCGGAAATTTTGCCGGGGGCGTCGATCACATGGATGGCGTTGTATTGTATGATCTTGTAAACAAAGTCGAGATTGTTTCCCAAGGGTTCCGGCAATACGATATGCACCGTTTTGTCGAACAGGCGAAGATACAGGGCCAGGGCCAGCATGGAGCCCACGGAATCCGGGTCCAAATTGGCGCAGAACACGAAGTTCTTCTTGTGGTGGATTAACTCCACGGCTTTGTGGATATTGGTTTTCCACGCTTCGCCGACAATAGGGGCTTTTACGGTCATAAAAATATCAGGATTTGCCGTCAGGACGATAACCTATTCATTATAAAGGATGTTTTTAAAAGAAGGGAAGCGGCAATTTACGCTGTCAGGGAAAAACCGGCGGCGGGGTATAACAGGGATATTGTCATTAACGGCGCCTAACAAAATGAAGTTTCCCATAATTTCCTCCCCCTTGTAGGGGGAGGCCTAGGTGGGGGTGAAAAGCCGGGCAAGCGCCCGGAGGCAACACAGCGATGACACCGGGGACGCCCCCGGTGGGCAATGCCGCCCCGCGCTTGCGCCGGGGCGGTAATGAATCCGGCGTCACGCCGGCCGCCCTCGGCGTTAGCCTGAGGCGGCGTCGGGTCCAGCGTTCACGCTGGTCACCCTCCCCCAGCCCCCTCCCTGAAAGGGAGGGGAGTTATTTGAATGTCAAGCAATCGGTTCATTTTGTCAGGCGCTCTAAAACTCAGTAACCGGGATCGTTGTCGAAAGCTTCGTTATAGTCGTCCATATCGTCGGCGGCGTCCGGTTCGGAGCGGAACCAATCCACTTCATTCAACTCCTCCTCTTCCTCCTCCGTTTCGTCGTCAGCCTCTTCCTCGTCGCCGCTTTTTTCCTCGGCCTCCAGCATTTCGTCAAGGACGCCGGCTTCCTCGGCCTCCTCGGCGATGGAGGAAGACTCCTGCTTTTCCACGCTGGCGCTTCCACACCGGCACGTGGAGCCTTTTTCGAACGGCGCGTCCTTGAGCAATAGCATGGAAAACCCGCAGTCCTCGCAGACGTATTCGTCGTGGGTGTCGTTCAGATCCAGATCGATCAGCCGTTCCCGGCATTGAGTGCAATACGTGTGCGTCTCCGGGAGGTAGTTCGCGAACAGGTTCTCCACCCCGCACGATTTGCATTCGATCAACAGGTCCCTGGGCTCATGAAACATATCCGTTCCGTCTCTCCGCCATGGTTTTCCGGGTTTGCGAATCAGGACTTGAACTTGGACATGTCAAACTTGGACAGGTCGATCCCCATCTTGGCAAACTCGCCGGAGAAGGGGCATTTCCCGGCGGCCAGCTTGGTGGCGCCGGTTTCCTTCGTCGGCTCTTCCGCGACGGACCCGAGTTGACCGGATTCCGCCACGATCATCCAATGGGCGGTGTCGATCTGCTGGTCCATTTCGGCGACGATTTTCTCCAGCGTCTCCCGGGTTTCCTTGTGCTCGACGCTGTTGATGGCTTCGCGGTATTTTTCCGCGGCTTTTTTCCCGAACTCGATCGCTGATTTCAGCGCCTCGGTTGAAGCGGACATGATGCAATCCTCCTGTCATGATGATGCGTGTGCTGTTAAAAAAATATACCAAAACCCTTCCGCCCTTACAACAAGTATCCGCAAATCCTCCGGGGCGCCGCTGGACCGTTTCCCGGGGAGCCTGGCGGCGCGAAAAATTTTCCCGTAGCGATAAAACGGCGCGATCGGATATTTACAAAATCGTCATAACGGCCTATAAACATACTATGACGGATTCGCGCTTGCACGAGATCGTCCGTCCCGGAATGGACGGCAACGTCGTTCTCCTGGGTTTTCCGCGCGATACGGGAGTGGAGATCAACGGCGGCCGGACGGGTTCGGCCCAAGGACCGGAACAGTTCCGGTCCTGGCTCAAGCGGTTCGGGACGTTGGCGAACCCGGAGGAAGACGCCGACCTTTCGACCATTTCCATATCGGACGCGGGGGACATCCCGCCCGGTTGCTCGCACGAAGAAGCGCATCTGGCCTTGGCGGAAAAAACCGCCGAGATCCTGCGCCGGGGCGGGACGCCTTTTGTCGTCGGCGGCGGCAACGACCAGTCGTATCCCAACGCCTCGGCCCTGCTGAACTGCCGCCCCGGCCTTCCCGTGGGCGTGGTCAACGTGGACGCCCACCTCGACGTCCGCCCCTTGAAAGACGGCAGAGCGCACAGCGGCTCGCCGTTCCGCCTCCTGCTGGAGGACGTCCGGTTTCAAGGAGAAAACTTCATCGAGTTCGCCTCCCAGGGAAGCCAGTGTAGCCGCGAACACGCGGAATACGTCCTGCGCAAAAAGGGGCGCATCCTGTGGTTGAGCAAACTCCAGGAACACGGCAACGCCGCGCATGCCTTCCGGGAAACCATCGGGAACCTGTCCTGGAGCCGCCCCTCGCTCTTCGTCAGTTTCGACCTCGACGCGGTTTCGGCGAACGAGGCGCCGGGCGTTTCCTGTCCGGGGGTCCTCGGCCTGTCGGCCTTCGACGCCGTCCAGATCGCGCGGTTGTCCGGACAACATCCCGCCGTGGAGCTGTTCGACCTGTCGGAGTACAATCCCGCGATCGAGTCCGAGCGGACGGGCCGGCTGGCCGTCGCCATCTTTTACTATTTCTGCCTGGGTTTCGCGGCCAGGAAACGCGCGCCATGAAAACGAAAAAAATCCCCGCCGTCCCCAAACCCATCGATCGCGATGAGGAACTGCGGCTTTACGGACGTCCCATGTATATGGAACTTTGTCCCAGGACCGCGCCGCGGGCGAGCGTCTCGCTCGAGCCCCGTTGCCGGAGCTGGGACGCGGAGGCGGCCTTGCGCATGCTCGAGAACAACCTCGACGAGCGCGTGGCGCTGGACTGGAAGCGGCTCGTCGTCTACGGCGGGAGCGGCCGGGCGGCGCGCAACTGGCGCGAATATCATCGCATCGTCGCGGCGTTGAAAGACCTCGCCCCCGACCAAACGCTGTGCATCCAGTCCGGGAAACCCGTCTACGTCGCGCGGACCCACCCCGAGGCCCCGCGCGTCCTGATCGCCAACTCCAACCTCGTCCCCGCCTATGCCACGCAGGAGCATTTCGACCGCCTGGACCGCCTGGGTTTGATGATGTACGGACAAATGACCGCCGGGAGCTGGATCTACATCGGCACGCAGGGCATCCTCCAGGGCACGTACGAGACCTTCGCCGCCTGCGGCAGGAAAAACTTCGGCCGGGACAACCTCATGGGGAAATGGATTTTCACCTCCGGCCTGGGCAACATGGGCGGAGCCCAACCCCTCGCCGGGACCATGAACGAGGCCTGCATCCTCGTCGCCGAGGTCAACCCGGAGCGCGTCCGGCGCAGGCTGGACGAGGGCTATCTGGACCGCATGACCGGCTCCCTCGACCAGGCGCTGGAATGGATCGACGCGGGACTGGCCGGGCGCCAACCCGTGAGCGTGGGACTCGTGGCCAACGGCGCCGCGGTCGCCAAGCGACTCCTCGTGATGGACCGCATCCCCGACATCGCCACCGACCAGACCTCCGCCCACAACCTCATGGACTACGTCCCCGAGGGCGGAGACCATGCCTCGCTCATGCAACTGCGCGAGCGCGACCCGGAGGAATACCGGAAACGGGCGCTCGCGACCATCGTGGACCACGCGCGCGCCCTCGTCCTCCTCCAGGAACAAGGGGCGACGGCGTTCGACTACGGCAACAACCTGCGGGGCCAGGCCGAGCGGGGCGGGCTCGAAATCCGCAAGCCCGACGGGGCCTTCCTGTACCCCGGGTTCGTCCCGGAATACATCCGTCCCTTGTTCTGCGAAGGGCAGGGACCCTTCCGCTGGGCGGTATTGTCGGGCAGGAAAAAAGACCTCTGGGCCATCGACCAGGCGGTCGTCGACACGTTCCCGGAAAAACCCGCCCTCGCGCGCTGGATCGAAATGGCCCGCCAGAAGGTCCCCGTCCTCGGCCTTCCCACCCGCGTGTGCTGGCTGGGCTACGGCGAACGCTCGCGCCTGGGGCGCGTCATGAACCGGCTGGCGAGGACCGGCAAGGTGTCCGCGCCCATCGTGATCGGGCGCGACCACCTCGACTGCGGGAGCGTGGCCTCGCCCAACCGGGAGACCGAAAACATGCTCGACGCCAGCGACGCCGTCGCCGACTGGCCGCTACTCAATTTCGCGCTCAACGCCGTGTCCGGAGCCAGCTGGGTCAGCTTCCACCACGGCGGCGGCGTGGGCATCGGCAACTCGTTGCATGCCGGAATGGTCGTCGTCGCCGACGGGACCAAAAAGAAGGAAGCCCGACTGGAGCGCGTCCTCGACAACGACCCGGGCCTCGGCGTCGCCCGTCATGTCGATGCGGGATACGAGACCGCCCGGAACGTCGCCCGCGAACGGAAAGTCATCGTCCCCAAGAGCGTGTAAAAAATGGACCGATGGTCTGGACACACCCATGACTCCCCTCCCTTGACCGGAGAACGCCCCGGAACGGGATGGCCAAAGCCCAAATTGCCCTCGATGACGTTTGTTCGCCATCGGAGTCAAGCCCGTCGAGTCCAGCGTCACGCTGGGGAGGGGGCTGGGGGAGGGTGACCAGCGTGAACGCTGGATCCGATGCCGCCTCAGGCTGACGCCGAGGCGGGATGTCGCTCCCCCTTGCAAAGGGGGCCGGGGGGATTCGCATTTCGGCGATCGCGTCAGCCATCGCCGCGTCGCCTCCGGGCGTTTGCCCGGCTTTTCACCCCCACCTCCCCCTTGTAGGGGGAGGAAGTTGTGGAAAATTTCATTGGTTACATGCTCTAAATGAAATTGCCGCGTCCAATGAAAAAAATCGTCTGCTTTAAAAATATCGGCCAGTTGGTCCAGACGACGTCCGTCGCCCCCCCGGAAATCCGGGTACGCGCCAACTGCGCGCTGGTGACCGAAAACGGAAAAGTGCGCAAGGTAATCGCCAATGCAAAAGTCCAGCCCGCGCAATACGGCCGGACGATCGACCTCGGAGGACGCGCCGTCATCCCCGGTTTCGTGGATTGCCACACGCACCTCATTTACGCCGGCGACCGGAAAAAAGAAATGGAGGCGCGGGCGCGGGGCGCGTCCTATCTGGACATCCTGAAAACCGGCGGCGGGATTCTGAGCACCGTGAAAGCCACCCGCGAGGCCTCCGAGGAATCCCTGTTCGAATCCGCCCGCCGCCGAATGCGGCGCATGACGGAACTGGGCACGACGGCGTTCGAGATCAAGTCCGGCTACGGCCTCGACCTGGAAACGGAAAAGAAGATCCTGCGGGTGGGACGGCGTTTGCGCGACGAGCTGGGCGTCCCGGCCACCCTCACCTACCTGGGAGCGCACGCGGTCCCGAGGGGAATGAGCAAGGACGCCTACTTGAATTTCGTGATCGAGAGTTTGCCGGAATTCCGGGGACTCGCCGACGGCGTGGACATTTTTTGCGAGCGCGACGCGTTTTCGGCGGCGGACCTCCGCCGGTTGTTCCTTTCCGCCAAACTGCTGGGCTTTCAACTGCGCGCCCACGTGGAGGAACTGTCGCGCCAGGGCGGATGCTTCGAGGCGGCCAGGCTCGGGGCGCTCTCCTGCGACCACCTCGAACACGCCTCCCCCGCCGACATCCGGGCCATGAAGCTGAGCGGCACGACGGCGACGCTCATGCCCGGCGTCGCCCTGTTCCTCGGCGGCCAGAAGCTCCCCCTCGTCCATACCATGCTGGACGCGGGCGTCCCCCTGGCCCTGGCCACCGATTGCAACCCCGGGTCTTCCCCTGCGTACAACATGCAGACCGTCCTGTACCTCGCCGCGCACCTTTACCGCCTGACGCCCGAACAGGCCCTGGCCGCCGCAACCCTGGGCGGCGCCCGGGCGCTCGACGGCCACGCGCACTACGGCGGGCTCCTACCCGGACAACGGGCCGACTTCCTCGTCCTCAAAACCGGCGATTACCGCGACCTGTTTTACTATTTTGGGGAAAACTTCGCGGAGCAAACCTACCTCGCCGCGAAACCGGCCAAACCCTCGACCCCGCCGTTTTGAAATAAATTACAAATTATTTATCAATTAGTTATGGAATCTGGTATGATAAAGGGATAATATCGGCGGAAGTCCTTTTTTAGCCCAGCCAGACTATTACGGACTCGATGCGCGAATCTCAAATCCAGATAATCACCTTTGCGTTCGCGGCGACTCTCTTGCTTGCGGGGATCGTTTTGGTTTGGACGGGGCACGCGGGTTTCGCCGCCTTGTTCGCGATTTTCATCCCGGCCTTTATTTTGGTCCTGGCGGGCATCCTGGGCCCCTCCCGGATAAAAGACCTGCTGGGCAAAAGGCCCGCGCCCGCGCCCGGACCGCAAGGCGGGGAAAGGCATTACGCCTCCGAACTGGAACGCAACCTCTGTCTCATCATCGCCGACGATTTTCCCCCGCCCAGTTTGACCAAGGACGGCCAAAGCTACGCCCGCGCCGCCGAAAACCGCTCCGACGAGCAACGTTCCCCCGGGGACTATCTCATCCTCGCCACGCTGGCCTGGCGGTCCAAGCAGTTTGAACACGCGTTGAAATACGTTTTTTCGGGATTGAACCTGGAGCCCGGCGACCGCCGTGTCAAGGCCTACCTGCGGCACCGCCTGGGGACGATCTTGCAGACCATGCCGGTCGAGGAAACCGCCGTCCGTTGCTATCACGAAGCCATCAAGCTGAACCCGCAATTCAGCTGGCCCCACAACAGCCTGGGACTCACGTTCCGTTATCACAAGAACTTCGCGGAGGCCGACAAGGAGTTCCAGGAAGCCATCCGTCTGTATCCGGAGAACACCCGGCCCTATTACAACCTGGCCGTTTCGTACTTCATGCAGAAACGGTTTCCCGACGCCGAGAAGAAGTTCCGGGAGATCCTGCAAATGGACCCGCAATGCTACCGGGCGCATAACCGGCTGGGAATGATCCACCTCGAACAAGGCCGGACCGACAAGGCGGAGGAAGCGTTCAGGGAGGCCCTGAAAATCGAGCCCGGATACGCCAAGGCCCAGAAAAATCTCCTGCCCCTCCTGCAAGAGAAAGAAAAGAAAGCCGAGGAGCAGAAACAACGCGAACTGGAGAGGGAAAAAGCGCGGGAAAAAGAAATTCAAAGAGAAAAAGAACGGGCAAAAGAAAAAGAGAAAGAAAAGAAAAAATAACCGCCGTCCGGGGACCGGATCCGCGCGACGAGTCAGATCGGGCATTGATTGAGATTCGATGGGGCGGGCGCTATAATTAACAGGGCGCTGAAAAAGTCGCTTTGGGCCCCAAAATCGTCATGCCCGCGAAAGCAGGGCATCCAGAAACCCATTGAAAATACTGGATTCCCGCCCATGCGGGAATGACAACAAAAGGCCATGAAATAGTTTTTCAGCGCCCTGTTAATTCGTCCTGACAGTCCATGTTCGATCGCATGCGCTTTCTCTAACAGATCCTGCTTTTCGGAGACTCATGATGGAGGGATTGGGGATGAGACCATCCATGCGGGCGTTGGCGCTGATCGCGTTGTTGGCGTTTCCTTCCTTGTCGCGGGCGGACGTCCCCTATAAAAACTGCATCGACGCTCGCGGACATAACGTCTTGTGGATGGCCGACGGCTCCCTGCGCGGACTGGCCCAGGCGGGCTATACAGACGACGATTGGCCGCTGGTCCGCTACAATCCCGAGGCCTTGTCCTCGCTCCGGCCCCAGACCCGGCTTTACTTCCAGGTCCATGAGTGCGCGCACCATGTCTTCGGCCACCCCATCAGAGGAGGGATGTCCCTCGCGGACGAGAAACTGGCCGACTGCTGGGCGCTGAACTCGCTCTTGCACGGCGGGTCATTCGGCGAGGCCGACGTGTCCCTGGTCCAGGAAGAGATCGCCCGCCTGGCCGATGGCGATTGGACGCACATCCCCGGCCCCCGGCGGAAAATCGACCTGAAGAACTGTTCCAGGTAGAGGTCCGGACGCCCCCCTAATCGCACCCCTTGGCCTTGTTGAACCCGGCCGCCTGCGCCTCCAACCGGTTCGAGAATATCGCGCGGTCCTTGGGGTCCAACAGACGGTATCCCCGGCATTGCGGCCATTGGAAAGTCCTGGCCCCCTTGTCGCCCACCAGCCCGTAACTGAAGATCTGTTCATAGTCCACCTCCGACGGTCCCGAGGGCGGTTCCTGGTCCGTCAGCAAGGCGTCTCTGCGGAACTCCCACGGCGGGACCGGATCGGGGTCGATCCACAACCCCAGCTTGTGGGACCAGGCGTCGTACTCCAGCCGGGCGAATATTTCCCTGGGAGGGAAGCGGACATTGTAATGCCAGGCCCATCCCGACTTCATCAACTCGCTGTTCAGATTACCGCCGTCGGGGAGGATCACCTCGCCGATCACCCGGCGGAACCGGTCCATCACCTCGTAGTTCACGCGCACTTTTTTGCCCAGGGCCCGCCTCTCGGTGAATTTCCTGGCCTGATTGTAAAAAGGCTGTTTGACGTCGGGGCAATCGACGTCCGCCATGCGGACTTGAAAATTCTCGCCGCTGACGTCCAGGGTGATCGAGTCCCCCGAGTTCACCGCGACGACCTTGCCGGTCATCGTGTTGAGCGCCGTCTGGGACAGCAGATAAAAGGAAAAAACCACCGCCAACGATTTAAGAACGGTCATAATAAGCGGGGTGAATAAAAACCCTTTTCAAAAGTTTTATGGGGAAAAGGGGAATGGTTTTCGCTTTTCAAGTATTAGCATCAAACCATTTCTTCAGAGACGCTTTAAATTTAACAAAAGAGGGGTCGTGGCAATTCTTAAAACTCACACTTTCCGCAAGGTCACGAAACAAGGCTGACGAATGTTGTTTGTTCACCATCCTTATAGCTTCTTTTAAAGCTTCTTTTGGAAACGGGGGCTTAAAGTTATCTTCCGATAATGAATATTTTCTCCTAAGCCATGATCGTAAATCTGGATTTCTATCCTTCCATCCTAAAATATCGTCAACCTTGGGAGAATCGGACCAAACCCAAGCTTCTAATTCCGGATCGAGCGCAATAGCGGCGCATCGATTTTCCCAACCCGAACGCGAAAGATTTCCCTCCACGGTATTTTCTAAAATCGTTCGATCTGAATTTTCCTCGCCGCAACCTTTTCGATCAAACAATACCATGCTGAAGGAGTACTGCTTGATAAATGACCGCAAGAAAAATTCACTTTTTTTGTAACAACCGGGATCTCTTTCAAGATGGGTGGAAATATCGAAGTCGATTTCTCTTATTTCAAAAGATTGGCGGCGCGAGAGTAAACCTCGAAGAGTAAATTCCATATGTTTATCGGCGACAAGGACGATCAGGTCTTTTTTGCCATTTCCATTCACCCTAAAACGCCCCCGGCGAAATAAAGGCTTAAATTTGGCTCTCCTTTCCAGTCGCGTAAGGATGGATGCTCTTTCCCCAAAACAATGTCCGTTGCTCCGGCGGGGGTTTTTGAGAAACATAAAATTTCAGAAACATCGGCCACGCTGAGTATAACTGGAGAATGTGTGGCCATGAGAATCTGCGCCCCATAGACGCACGATAAGGATTGGTACATCGTCTCGATGGCTTTCGGGTGAATGCCGTTTTCGGGTTCTTCAATAAGATAAATCCCTTGGAATTCAGGCAGGTAAGCGGGCAAGGTCAAGGCCAATAATCTCAAGGTTCCATCGGAAACCATCCAGGAAGGGACTTCGAGATTGTTTTGATAACAAACTTTTAAATAACAATGCCGATCTTCCTCCCGTTCGATAACGCGAATGTCTTCTAAATCCCAAAGAGCCGTTTTTAAGTGCTTGATCCATTCTTTAAACTTATTTGGGTCTTTCGCTCGAAAATCCTTAATCACCCAAGGTAAGTTCGACCCGTCGGGCTTAAACCCTTTTGCGGGACTTGGGGGGCTGGGTTTTTGCATTAAAGCGCTATTGAGGACAAGTTTTTGAACTCCGTTTTTGAGAACGCCTTTAAGCCATGTTGAAACCGGGAATTTGCTTTCATCCTCGGGCAAGTTACTCAAGGCGGATTTGCGGGGGCCTAACTTGAAAGAATGATCCCATCCTTTTCCGGTTTCGTCATAAAAGTTATCGTTTCCTTCGTCTACTTTATTGACGATCGTTTTTGTGTTTTTGATCCCTTTAGATGTGATTAAGGTTTGAGGAATTAAACTTGGATCGGATGGGAAAAGCGAACGGTTGTAAGGAGTTGTCCTGGCATCATCGACTTCTTTCAACAAAACTTTTTCCGCCAAAAGCTTTGCGCCGGGGAATTCTTTATCGATTCCTACTTCGATTTCGTAACGGACGGTATTGAAATTTTTTTTATCAAGAAGCTTTATCCGTTCAGCTGGAATTGAGAGTTCAATGGCTAATTGAAAAAACTCGTCGCTTTTATGCCAAATCAAATCATGAGGATCGAACGTTCGTTCTTTTATGGCCCATTCCATATCGGAAGAGACTAAAGCGCCCAAAAAGGCTACGGTGTCGAGAAACGTGGTTTTCCCGCTACCATTTGGCCCCACCAGTACATGGAAATTTTCCAGGCGTTGCTTGACGTATCGGAGACAACGGTAATTTTTTGCTTCGATTAGTCTTATCATTGAGAAAATAGATTCGCCGTTTTGTTCAACAAGGATCTTAAAAATCATTTTATCAATATAAGTTTCCAGAACCAATTAAATAAAATGCTTCGGTGGCTTGAAGTTATGGAGGGATTAACAAATATTTTGAAATAAAATTCGATTGAAAACCGCCGCTCATGGAACTACATTAAGGCCATGCGCTAAAGTTGTCACGTCATCGATCTCGGCGGCCGGGCGAATTTCTTGCGGAAAGTGACACTATGCAAAAGAACGCATTGCGGGAAGGCGGCAAAGTTGCCGTTCAACGCCGGGACCTCCAACTTCTGTTTGACGCTCTCGCCTGCCGGGGCTATCGCGTTGTCGGGCCGACGGTCCGCGACGGCGCCATCGTCTACGACGAGCTGTCCTCCGTCGAGGACCTTCCCAAGGGCTGGACGGACCGGCAAGGCCCCGGGACCTACCGTTTGGAGAAACGGGCGGATGACGCCCTGTTCGGTTACGCGGTGGGCCCGCATTCCTGGAAAAAATTTCTTTACCCCCCTCAAACCCGTTTGTGGCAGGCCCGCCGGGACGGCAAAAGCTTCGAAATCCTGCCCGGCGGCGAACAACCTCCCAAGTACGCATTCCTGGGCGTCCGTTCCTGCGAACTTCACGCCATCGAAGTCCAGGACAAGGTGTTTCTTGCCGGGACCCACGTTGATCCCGGTTACCAGGCGCGCCGGGAAAACGCCTTCATCATCGCCGTCCATTGCGGGCATTTCGATTCCGCCGGCGGCAACGCCTGTTTTTGCGTTTCCATGAATACCGGCCCGAAAGCGGCGTCGGGGTTCGACCTGGCGCTGGCCGAAGTGTTGGACGGCGGCGCGCATTACTTCGTGGCCGAGGCGGGGACCGAGGCGGGGGCGGAGGCGTTGTCCGCGATCGCCCACGCCCCGGCGCGGAAGGAGCAGGAAGACGCGGCGGAGGCGGCCGCGGCCCGCGCGGCCGCGAACATGGGGCGCGCAATGAACACGGAAGGGATCAAGGAACTGCTGGAGCGCAACCTGGAGCATCACCGCTGGAACGACGTCGCCGCGCGGTGCCTTTCGTGCGCCAACTGCACCATGGCCTGCCCGACCTGCTTTTGCTCGACCGTGGAGGACACAACCGACCTCTCCGGCGACCACGCCGAGCGGTGGCGCAAATGGGACTCCTGTTTCACGATGGATTTTTCCTACATCCATGGAGGGGCCATCCGTTCCTCGACCCTTTCCCGATACCGGCAATGGATGACACACAAACTGAGTTCGTGGATCGGCCAGTTCGGGACGTCCGGGTGCGTGGGTTGCGGCCGGTGCATCGTATGGTGCCCGGTCGGCATCGACATCACCCAGGAAGTCCGCGCCATCCGGGAGACCGACAACGCTAAAAACGGTTCCAATTCCGCGAAGGAGAAGTAAAGATGGAAACGCTCGAACCCATCATCGCCGCGCATCCATTTTTTAAGGACCTCGATCCGAAGTACCGGGCGCTCATCACGGGGTGCGCCTCCAACGTCCGTTTCGAGGCCGGCGAGTCCGTCTTTCGCGAAGGCGAGGAGGCCAACCATTTTTATATCATCCGCCAAGGCCAGGTGGGGCTGGAGATCAACGCCGCGCAACGGGGCATCATCACCATCGAGACCATCGGCGAGGGCGACGTCCTGGGCTGGTCCTGGCTTGTGCCTCCGTATCGCTGGCACTACGACGCCCAAGCCCTGACGCTGGTGCGGGCCATCGCGCTGGACGGGAAATGCCTGCGCCAGAAATGCGCGGAGGACCGCGGCTTCGGCTATGAACTGTTCAGCCGGTTCTTCCCGGTCCTCATCGACCGGTTGCAACACGTGCGTCTGCAACTTTTGGACGTGTACGGCGCCCATAAATAAAGGAAGCGGACCATGAACGCTCTCCCCAACCCCATGGCGCCGTCGCCCTTCCGCGTTTTGCGCAAGGCGCGGGAGACGCGCGACACGTACACCCTGGAGCTGGAGCCGGCCGGTCCCGATGGCCCGGCCCCCTTTTCTCCGGGGCAGTTCAACATGCTTTACGTTTTCGGCAAGGGGGAGGTCCCCATATCCATCAGCGGCGACCCCGCCAGGAGCGAATCCCTGGTCCACACCCTGCGGGCCGTGGGGACGGCGACCTCTGCCCTCGCGGGACTCAAGAAGGGCGACGCGCTGGGCGTCCGCGGGCCTTTCGGGAGCCACTGGCCCGTGGAGGAAAACCGGGGCGCCGACCTCTTGATCGTGGCCGGGGGCATTGGGCTGGCCCCGCTCAGGCCGGCCATCTACCAGGCGCTGGCCCAGAGGGAGAAATTCGGAAAGGTCGTCGTCCTCTACGGCGCGCGCTCGCCGGAGGAGATCCTCTACCCTCATGAGCTCGAACGCTGGCGGGGCCGGTTCGACATGCAGGTGGAGGTCGCCGTGGACACGGCCCGGCGCGGCTGGTACGGTCACGTGGGGGTCGTCACCAAGTTGATCTCCAGGGCCGCGTTCGATCCCGTCCATACGGTTGCCATGGTCTGCGGGCCGGAAATCATGATGCGCTTCACCCTCGCGGAACTGAAGAGGGGCGGCCTGACGGACGAAAACACATTCGTCTCCATGGAACGCAACATGAAATGCGCCTTCGGTTTTTGCGGGCATTGCCAGTACGGCTCCGCGTTCGTCTGCAAGGACGGGCCGGTGTTCCGGTTCGACCGCATCCGGCCCATTTTTTCGAAACGGGAGATCTGACGCGATGAACCGTCGAAAACCGAAACTGGCCGTCTGGAAATTCGCCTCGTGCGACGGGTGCCAGTTGAGCCTCCTGGATTGCGAGGAGGAATTCCTGGCGGTCGTGGGGAAAGTGGACATCGCCAATTTCCCCGAGGCGTCCCGCGCCGTCGCGAAAGGGCCCTACGACCTGTCGCTGGTCGAGGGGTCGATCGCCACCCCGCGCGACGCCGAACGCATCCACGAGGCGCGCCGCGCGTCGAGGTTCCTGGTCGCGATCGGCGCCTGCGCCACGGCGGGCGGCATCCAGTCGTTGCGCAACTTCAAGGACGTGAGGGAATTCGTTTCCATCGTGTACGCGACGCCGGCTTATATCGAGACGCTCGACAAATCGACGCCCATCCAGGACCACGTGCGCGTGGACTTCGAGTTGCGCGGGTGCCCCATCAGCAAGGTCCAACTGGTGGAGACCGTCAACGCTTTCCTGAACGGGCGGAAACCCAACGTCCCGCCCCACGGCGTGTGCGTCGAATGCAAACGCGCGGGCAACGTGTGCGTCATGGCGGCCCGCGGCGAGCCGTGCATGGGGCCGGTCACCCACTCCGGATGCGGGGCGATCTGCCCGGCGTATCACCGCGGGTGCTACGCCTGCTTCGGGCCGAAGGAGACCCCCAATACCGAGTCCCTCGCGCGGCAGTTCGCGCACATGGGTTTGAACGATCCGGACATCCTCCGGGCGTTCCGCGGGTTCAACGCCTACGCGAACGAATTCCGCAAAGAGAGCGAGGCCCATGAAAAACGGTAAAAAGACCAGGACCCTCAAGGTCGATTATCTGGCCCGCGTCGAGGGCGAGGGCGCCTTGTACGTCAAGATCAAGGACGGCGCGCTGGCCGACGTGCAACTGAAGATCTTCGAGCCGCCGCGCTTTTTCGAGGCGTTCCTGCGCGGCCGGAAGTTCTCCGAGGCGCCCGACATCACCGCCCGCATCTGCGGCATTTGCCCCATCGCCTACCAGATGAGCTCGGTCCACGCGATGGAGCGCGCCCTGGGGGTCGAGATCGACCCGCAGGTCCGCGCCCTGCGCCGGCTGATCTACTGCGGGGAGTGGATCGAAAGCCACGTCCTCCACGTCTTCATGCTCCACGCCCCCGATTTCCTGGGATACGAGGACGCCATCCAGATCGCGCGGGACCACAAGGACCTCGTGGAGAACGTCCTGAAACTGAAGAAACTGGGGAACGACATCGTCGCGCTGTTGGGCGGGCGCGAGATCCACCCCATCAACGCGCGCGTCGGCGGGTTCTACAAGGTCCCCGCCAAAAAAGATTTCGCGCCGCTCCAGGAGCGGCTGAAATGGGGGCTGGAGTTCGCCCGCGCGGCCGTCAAGTTCACGGCGGGATTCGCCTTCCCGGAGTTCGAGCGCGATTACGAATTCGTCGCCCTGCGCCACCCCGGCGAGTACCCGTTCAACGAGGGAAGGCTCGTGTCCAGCAGGGGACTAGACATCGACGCGGGCGAATACGAAAACCATTTCCGGGAAATCCACGTGGAACGGTCCAACGCCCTCCATTCCGTACTCAAGGCGCGGGGCGCGTATTTCGTGGGGCCGATGGCCAGGTACAGTTTGAATTTCGACAAGCTGGGCCCCCTGGCGCAAGAGTCGGCGCGGGAGGCGGGACTGGGGCCGGTCTGCCGGAACCCGTTCAAAAGCCTCCTCGTCCGCGGCGTGGAGACCGTGCACGCCGTCGAGGAAGCCTTGCGCCTGATCGACCGGTACGAACCGCCGGAAAAACCCGCCGCCGACGTCCGGCCGCGCGCCGGCGCCGCCGGCGCGATCACCGAGGCCCCGCGCGGCATCCTCTATCACCGTTACAAACTGGACGAGGCGGGGACGATCCTCGACGCCAAGATCGTCCCGCCGACGTCGCAGAACCAGAAAATCATCGAGGACGACTTGCGGGAGTTCATCCCCCCGCGTTTGAATTTGACGGACGAGAAGCTGACCTGGCAGTGCGAGCAGGCGATCCGCAACTACGATCCGTGCATCTCCTGCGCGACGCATTTCCTGAAACTGAACGTGGAGCGCGAGTGATTTTGCCGGGGCGCTGGAACGGTAAAGCCCCGATGCGGAAGACCTGTTCCAATATCGACTCTACCGGTGGGAGCGCAGGCCATGAATACCAGAAACGACGATGACGCTATGGACACTGAGCCAGCGCACCGCTTGCGGCGCGCGGCCGACGACCCGATGGTCAAGGCCTGCATCGACTTGTGAGGCGCGGACCGTGACCGCGGCGGGCGCCGTCCGGATTTGCGTGATCGGGATCGGCAACGAAAACCGGGGCGACGACGACGCCGGGCTTCTCGTGGCCCGGCGCTTGAAAACGAGGAACATGGACTCCGTCGCCGTCCACGAACAGACGGGAGAGGCGTCGGCGTTTTTGGAGGCGGTCGCCCAGGCGGACGCGGCGATATTGGTCGACGCGATGCAGTCCGGGGAAAAGCCGGGAAAAGTGCGCCGGTTCGCGGCGGGAGACCGCCCTCTTCCCGCGCGGCAGTTCCCCTGCTCGACCCATGGCATGGGCGTGGGCGAAGCCGTCGAACTGGCCCGCGCCCTGGGGAAACTTCCCGCCGAGGTCGTGGTCTACGGGATCGAAGGCGGACGGTTCGCCCCCGGCGACGAATTGTCGCCGGAAGTGGCCCGCGCCGTCGAGGGGACGGTTCGGCTCGTGGTGCGGGAAATTCAGACCCTGCTGTCGGGGTCGCGCGGGAAAGGAAACCGGAATGCATGAACATTCGTTGATGAACGACCTGCTCCGCAAAATACTGGACGTCGCTCAAAAGCAGAACGCCCGCAAGGTGACGCGCGTCAAGGTGGCGGTCGGGGCGCTGAGCCATTTTTCGCGGCCGCATTTTATCGAACACTTTGTCCACGCGGCCGAGGGCACCCCCGCCGAAGGCGCCGCGCTGGATATCGATATGCTGGAAGACGCGGCGCATCCTCAGGCGCGGGAAGTCCTGTTGGAAAGCGTGGAGGTAGAGGAATAGCCCCGGCTTCCTCCGCATGGACCATGGAATACCCCGCTGACGGCATTATCCGGTTACGAGTGGCGGTCCGCGGGGCCGTGCAGGGGGTGGGGTTCCGTCCCTTTATTTTCCGCCTGGCGACCGGGCTGGGGTTGAAGGGATGGGTCAGAAACTCGTCCCAGGGCGCGGTCGTCGAGGTCGAGGGGCGGGGCGGGACGTTGCGGGATTTCCTGTTGCGGATCGAACCGGAGAAACCGCCGAGGTGTTTCATCCAGAGCCTGGAGCCCGCGTACCTGGACCCGGCGGGCTACGGCGATTTCGCGATCCTCCCCAGCGACGCCTCGGGCGGGAAGACCGCCGTCGTCCTGCCGGACATCGCCGTCTGCGCCGATTGCCTGCGAGAGATCCTGGACCCGGCGGACCGCCGTTACCGCTATCCTTTTACCAACTGCACCAACTGCGGACCGCGGTTCAGCATCGTCGAGTCCCTGCCGTACGACCGCGCCAACACCGCGATGAAGGCGTTCGCGATGTGCCGCCGGTGCCAGGCCGAATACGACAACCCGCTGGACCGCCGGTTCCATGCGCAACCCAACGCCTGCCCCGAATGCGGTCCGCATCTGGAATTGTGGGACCGGCGGGGGAACGTCCTCGCGCAACGCGAACGCGCGCTCATGGACGCCGCCGGGGCGTTGCGCGGCGGGGCCATCCTGGCCGTCAAGGGGATTGGCGGGTTTCACCTGATGGCGGACGCGCGCAACGGCGAATCCGTCCGCGAGCTTCGTCGGCGGAAACGCCGGGAAGAGAAACCGCTGGCGGTCATGTTTCCCTCCCTGCTTTCCGCGAAAGCCATCTGCGAGGTTTCGCCCCTGGAAGAGCGGCTCCTGCGTTCGCCCGAGGCGCCCATCGTTTTGTTGCAACGAAAAAAAACGTCCGCGGATACCGCCGGGATCGCGGGCGCCGCGGCGCCGGGCAACCCGTGTCTGGGAGCCATGCTCCCATACTCCCCCTTGCATTGTCTGTTGCTGGGCGAACTGGGTTTTCCCGTCGTGGCGACGAGCGGCAATCTCTCCGACGAGACGATTTGCGTGGACGAGGGCGAGGCCCTGGTCCGCCTGGGCGGGGTCGCCGATTTGTTCCTCGCGCACGACCGGCCCATCGCGCGCCCCGTCGACGACTCCGTGGTGCGCGTGGTCCTGGACCGCGAGCTGGCGTTGCGGCGAGCGCGCGGGTACGCGCCGTTGCCGGTTTCCATGCGCGGTCCCCTTCCCCCGCTGATCGCCCTGGGAGGCCATCTGAAAAACACGATCGCCGTTTCCGCCGGAAACCAGGCGTTCGTGAGCCAGCACATCGGCGACTTGGAGAGCGCGCAGGGGTATGATACGTTCAAGTCGGCGGCGGCAAACTTCCCTGAATTGTTCGGATACGATACCCTATGGATGTCCGGGAACGGGGATGGCCGCCGGGCCGGGCGGGGGGAAGGAGACGGCGGGGGGATTTCGCCGCTCGTCGTGGCGTACGACGCGCATCCCGATTACGTTTCGACGCGATTCGCGTTGGAGGCCGTCAAGGCCGCTGACGGCGCGAACGGCGTTTCCCTTGTTGCCGTGCAACACCACCACGCGCACGCCCTGTCGTGCATGGCGGAGAACGATCTTGCCGGGCCCGCGTTGGCGGCGGTTTGGGACGGCTCCGGTTACGGCCTCGACGGGACCGTCTGGGGCGGCGAATTCCTGAGCGTGTTCGACGGAGGGTTCCGGCGGGTTGGACGCCTGCGGACGTTTCGTCTTCCGGGCGGGGAAAAAGCGGTGCGGGAACCGCGCCGGGCCGCGCTCGGCCTGCTGTACGAGATATACGGCGACGCGGCCTTCTCGATGGCGGACGTCCCGTCCGTACGCGATTTTTCTCCCGGAGAACTGGAGATCTTGAAAACCCTGCTGAAGAATAAAGTCAACTCTCCGGCGACTTCCAGCGCCGGGCGCCTGTTCGACGCGGTTGCCTCTCTGCTGAACGTCCGCCACCGCTCCGGGTTCGAGGGGCAGGCGGCCATGGAGCTGGAATACGCCTTGGGGGACGTCCACGCGGACGGCCGGTACGCATTCGCGATTTCCGAACAGGACGGTCTGCTGTCGGCGGACTGGTCGCCCATGATCGAGGAAATATTAGGGGACGTTCGGAACGGCGAGCCGTTGTCCGGAACCTCCCGCAAGTTCCATAACGCGCTCGCGGAGACGGTCGTCGCCGTCGTCCGCCGCGCGGGGGAGCCGCGCGTGGTCCTTAGCGGCGGCTGTTTCCAGAACAAATACCTGACCGAGCGGACGGTCCTCCGCCTGCGGGAGGAGGGTTTCCGGCCCTACTGGCACCAGCGCATCCCGCCCAATGACGGCGGGATTTCGCTCGGGCAGGCCGTCGCCGTAGGCGCGCGGCCGGAGGGAGTCTGACCATGTGCCTGGCCGTCCCGGGAAAGATCCTGTCCATCGAGGGCGAAGACCCGCTCTTGCGCTCCGGCAAAGTAAGTTTCGGCGGGACCCTCAAAAACGTCTTCCTCGCTTACGTCCCCGAAGCGCGGGTGGGGGATTACGTCCTGGTGCACGTGGGTTTCGCCATCAGCGTTCTGGTCCCGGAAGAGGCCGACCGCATTTTCCGCTACCTCGCGGAAATCGAGGAGGGGGATTTCCTCCAGGGAGAGGAAGCGTCATGAAATACGTCGACGAATACCGCGACGCCAAACTTGCGCGGGGCTACGCCCGCGCCCTGGCCCGCGCGGTCACCCGGCCGTGGACCGTCATGGAAGTGTGCGGCGGGCAGACCCACGCCATCGTCAAGTACGGCGTGGACAAGCTGTTGCCCGGGGAAATCGAGCTCGTGCACGGTCCCGGTTGCCCGGTGTGCGTGACGCCCGTCGAGTGGATCGACGCGGCGGTCGAGATCGCGTCGCTGAGGGACGTGATCTTCTGCACGTTCGGCGACATGTTGCGCGTGCCCGGGACCCGCGGGGACCTGTTTTCCGCGAAGGCCGGGGGCGGGGACATCCGGGTGGTGTATTCGCCCATGGACGCCCTGCAAGCGGCGCGGGCGAACCCGGAAAAACAGACGGTGTTTTTCGCCGTCGGGTTCGAGACGACGGCCCCGGCCAACGCCATGGCCGTATATCAGGCCAAACGCGAGGGGCTGAAAAATTTTTCCATGCTGGTGTCGCACGCGCTGGTCCCGCCGGCCATGGAGTCGATCCTGTCCTCCCCGGCGAACCGCGTGCAGGGGTTTCTCGCCGCCGGTCACGTGTGCACCGTCATGGGATATACGGAGTACGAGCCCGTCGCCCGCAAGTACCGGGTCCCCATCGTGGTGACGGGATTCGAGCCGACGGACATTTTGCAGGGGATTTACATGTGCGTCAAACAACTGGAGGAAGGCCGGCACGAGGTGGAGAACCAGTATTCCCGGTCGGTGCGCCGCGAAGGCAACGCCGAGGCGCAAAAATGGATCCGCGCGACCTTCCGCGCGATCCGCAGGAATTGGCGCGGCGTCGGCGAAATCCCGGCCAGCGGACTCGGTTTGACGGAGGAATACGAGGCGTTCGACGCGTTGCAACGTTTCGCGGTCGTCCCGCAAGTCCGGGAAGGGCCGTCGGAATGCGTCAGCGGCGAGATCCTCCAAGGACTGAAAAAACCCGGCGAGTGTCCGGCGTTTGGCGTCCGGTGCACGCCGGAGCGCCCGCTGGGCGCGACCATGGTCTCGTCGGAGGGGGCGTGCTCCGCGTATTACCGCTACCGGGGAGCGCGGCATGAAGCCTGAGCGGCCGGACGACCTTGGCGCCGGAGCCCATTGTCCCCTGCCCCTTTCGGATTATCCGCGCGTCGTTTTGGGCCACGGCGGCGGCGGGAAGCTGACGGAACAACTCATCGAGAAGCTGTTCCTGCCGGCTTTCGACAACCCGTTCTTGAACAAGCGCCACGACGGGGCGGTCCTGGACATGGGCCACATAAAGCTGGCGTTCACGACCGATTCCTACGTCGTCCGTCCGCTGTTCTTTCCCGGCGGGGACATCGGGACGCTGGCGGTCAACGGCACGATAAACGACTTGGCCATGTGCGGCGCGCGCCCCGCTTATCTCAGCGCGGGGTTCATCGTCGAGGAGGGGTTTTCCATGGAAACGCTGTGGGCCATTACGCGGTCCATGGCGCGGGCGGCGGAATCGGCGGGCGTCGCCATCGTCACCGGCGACACGAAGGTGGTGGACAAGGGGCATGGCGACGGCATTTTCATCAACACCGCCGGGGTGGGCGTCGTCGAACGCGGTTGCGCGATCGGGCCGGGGAACGTCCGGCCGGGGGACGCCGTCGTTCTGAGCGGCGACGTCGGACGGCACGGGATGGCGATCCTTTCGGCGCGCGAGGGGCTGGAGTTTGAAAGCATGATCGAAAGCGACTGCGCCCCGCTGGCCGGTCCGGTCCTGCGCTTGATCGAGGAGGGGATCGAAATACACTGCCTCCGCGATCTGACGCGGGGCGGTTTGGCCGGAGCGTTGGCGGAAATCGCCCGCGCCGCGGGAGTCCGGGTCGATATCGACGAAAGCGCCATACCCGTCCGCGAAGACGTCCGGGGGGCGTGCGAAATACTGGGGTTCGATCCGCTATACGTCGCCAACGAAGGGCGGTTCGCGGCTTTTGTCGCCGGGAAGGACGCCAGGCGGACAGAGGAGGTCCTGCGCGCGTTCCCGCCGTGCGCCGAAGCCGGCGTCATCGGGCGCGTCCGGGAATCGCGGACGGGCCTCGTGGTCATGAAAAGCCGGATCGGCTCGGACCGCGTCGTCGATTCCCTGAGCGGGGAACAGATGCCGAGAATTTGTTGAAAACAAACCCCCGATTGGGCGCCCTATTTTAGAGCGCCCGGCAAAATGAAATCTGCAAATCTCCTCCCCCTTCCGGGGACCGCCCCGGAGCGGGATGGCCAAGCTTGGATTGCCCCCGACGACTCCCATTCGCCATCGGAGCCGGGCCTGTTGAGTCCAGCGTCACGCTGGCGGGGGGAGGTTGGGTGGGGGTAAACGCGCCGGACTTACACCCCCATCCTGGCCTTCCCCCTGCAAGGGGGAAGGGAATTCGTCGTCCTCAATTTTCCCCATGAGGGGTAGTCGCTTGCGAACTCCTCGGTAAATTCGCGGATATGGAAGACCTTCGAACATTGACAGCCGAGAAACGCCGCAAGGGGCGGGTCTTGACCGTGGCCCTGGACGACGTCCTGCGGCTTGCGAAGGACAATCCCGCAAGGAGCCTTTAACCGGACCGCGAGAGCGGAGAAAGGGGGAAACGCGTGAGCGTAACGACGCTGGCAGTTTTGGGGGTTTTGCTGTTTGGGTCGGCCGCCGTCATTGGATATCTGATCACGATCTATAACGGCCTGATCGCGTTGAAGGAGAACATCAAAAAGGCCTGGGCCAACATCGACGTGATCTTGAAGCAAAGGCACGACGAGCTTCCCAAGCTCGTCTCCGTTTGCGAAAGCTACGCCGAGTTCGAGAAGGGGATACTGGAACGGGCCATGAAAGCGCGGGAGCGGTATTTCTCCGCCGACACGGTCGCGAAAAAAGCCGAGGCCAGCGCCGAGGTCAGCGGGGCGATCAAGAGCATTTTCGCGCTGGCCGAGAATTATCCGCAATTGAAGGCCAACGAAAACTTCATGCAGTTGCAGACCCGGATTTCGCATCTGGAGGAGAGCCTCGCCGACCGGCGCGAGTTCTACAACGACAGCGTCAACAACTACAATATCCGCATCCAGCAACTGCCCGACGCGATCGTGGCGAACTTCATGAGCCTGAAGCTGGAGACGATGTTCTCCGTCGCCGAGGAGGACCGCCGGGACGTGGACATTAAAATCCGGCTTCCCCGGTTCGAATGAGCCGCGAAAAGCGGCGTTGAAAAGGCGTCCTCATGACCTCCAACCGCGAAGGCGACCTTGCCGTTTGGGCGCTGATGGGCGCCGGGATGGGCGTCTACTGGTTCTTCAAGGGTTTCAGGGAGCTCAAGGTTAAAAGGACCATCCAGGACATCCCCACGTCGAGGATAGCCACGGGGGCCGTCGGGTCGCTCGTGGAAATCAAGGGGGCCGTCGTCTGCGAGCCCGATCGATTGGTCCCGGCCCCGGTCAGCGGTTTCCCCTGCGTTTTCTATTCCCTCGAAATTCAGAAATTGGTCCGGACAAAAAACTCCTCCTACTGGAAAACGATCGACTGGGTTTATTCCGATAAAGGTTTTCACGTGGACGACGGAAGCGGGGCCGATGCCTTGGTTTACGCCGAGGGGGCGGAAATCAAACGGCAGGGAGACCCGGCGGAGTACCGCGTGAACTCGAGCGGCCTGTCTTCCATGCCCAAAGGGTTGTTGCTGGCCCTCACCCTCAACGCCAGGAAGTTGAAGTCTTTCAAGCTCTCCGGGTCCTCCTGGTGGAGGCCGGAGGAGTACCGCTTTCTGGAGCGGTGTTTCTACAGGGGCGAAACCCTCTACATCCTCGGCAACGCCGATTCGGGGACCAAGGTCGAGAAGAGAAGAAAATTGTCGTTCAAAAATTTTCTGGCCGCGAGAAAAATCGTGGAAACCGACCCCGCGTTGCGCAAAAGGTTCGACGCCAACCGGGACGGCGTATTGGACCCGGAGGAATTGGAGCGGGCGGCCAAAACGATCGGGGAACAATTACAGCCCGGCGAAATCCGGGACCCGGCCGGGCAAGCGCCCGGGGGCAACGCGGCGATGACGCTCCGCGATCGCCGGAACGCGGTTCCCGACTCGGCGTTAGCGCGAGGCGGGATTGGATCCAATGGCACATTGGGCGGGGAGCCATTGCCAAGGACCAAAATGATTTTCAGAAAGCAGGACGCGCGGACGTTCATCGTCAGCAATATGAAGGAAGAGCAGGCGGTCGCGAGTCTGGGATGGAGTTCGTCCTTGAAAATATTTGGCGGACCGGCGCTGGCCATTGCCGGCATGGCGTATATCGCGTGGTTCTTCCGCGGCGTTTTTTAAGGAGAGCGTTGCATAAGTTCCTGAGCGAAACCAAGACGAGATTCTTCGTCGTCTTCGACTCCTCAGAATGACAGAAAAAACAATGATCGGTCGTTCCGAGCGCCAGCGAAGAATCTCAATTTGGACTTCACATGCAGGGTTGTGCAAAGGTCTCTTTTTTAAGAGCGTCTAACAAAATGAAGTATGCCATAACTTCCTCCCCCTTCCAGGGGGAGGTTAGGTGGGGGTGAAAAGCCGGGCAAGCGCCCGGAGGCAACGCGGCGATGACGCCGGGGGCGCCCCCGGTGGGCAATGCCGCCCCGCGCTTGCGCCGGGGCGGTAATGAATCCGGCGTCACGCCGGCCGCCCTCGGCGTCAGCCTGAGGCGGCGTCGAGTCCAGCGTTCACGCGGGTCACCCTCCCCCAGCCCCCTCCCTCAAAAGTTAGGATTGATCTGGATTAAGGCGGGGATGTGGAAATGCCCGCCGATCAGGACGGAAAGTCCCAACCCGCAGGAAAGGACCGCGAGGAGCAAGGCGGCGTTTGTCGATGACCTTTTCGGGCCTGATTTCAACATGGTCGAGATGGGCTTGGATGTCCGCGCGACA
>JACRGP010000079.1 GCA_016217765.1 Nitrospinota bacterium
CCACGACGTGCTGGATATAAATCATCAGGTCGAGAAAGACGAGCGTGAGGAGGAATTCAAGCCAGGCGGGGAGGTCCCAGTAATTGAGTACGCCCCAGCCTTTTTCCTGGGCGAACTGGGCCGCGCCGACGGCGGCGGCGCCGAACGCCAGACGCACCGCGAGGATATCCAGCCCGGTGATCGCCATGTTGATTGCCAGCCGGCGGGGTTTCGAATCCACCAGGGGATGACGCGGGACCAACCGCTCCAGGAGCAACATGCTCAGGAACACCCCTAGAAAAACGGAGAATCGGATGGTGTTTGCGTCCATGGGGGAGTCAAACTGTTTTCGCTTGCCGTGAAAAAACGCCGCGGGCCTGTTTTTGAACGGAGGGCTACCCACCGCGACAGGACGTTCAAGTGTACCGTTTATCGCTCAAAAAGTAAAAAAACAAAAACGTCCGCGGTAATCGTAAACGGGCCGGAGAGGACCTTGACGGGCTTGTCTTTTTTTGACGGCAAATTCCGGCGCAATGACGTTACAATAAAAGAGCCCCGGGAGTTACCACGACTTGCCCCAGATATTGCACGAGCGAATATCCCGATGAGACGTTTCGAGTTTTGGAAACGGGGGGCTTTGCCGATCTTTTGGAAAACGTAAGAGCGTCTAACAAAATGAAGTATTCCATAACTTCCTCCCCCTTGAAGGGGGAGGTCAGGTGGGGGTGAAAAGCCAGCCCACCCTCCCCCAGCCCCCTCCCTCAAGGGAGGGGAGTAATTTGAGGGTCGAGCCAAAGGGTTCATTTTGTTAGACGCTCTAAGGGGGCCAGGGGGATTCGTGCCATGACCGCGACCAGGAGTTTCAAATCCCCCCATCCCCCCTTTGACAAAGGGGGGCGAGGGGGGATTTTGCAAGGGGGAGCGATCCTAATTCTTTTGCTCATGTAATATCCGGGTTATCCCGGCATGAATGCCCAGAAACGAGTTCCCAATGCCGACTGGATTCTTTAACGCCGCCAGAACGTTTTCCCGTCCCGCGTGGGGGATCAAGCTCCGCTCCTGCTTTATCCTGTTCAACTATGCGCTGGGGGCCATCGGTCTGTCGAGCCTGACGATGAGCGAGATCATGCCGGACCCGGTCAATATCGCTCTGGCGGTCCTGCTGGGCGCGTGTTTCGTCCTCGAAACCAAACGGAAAATCCCCATCGAGCCCCTCGCCGGGTTCTCGCTGTCGAAGTGGGGGTTTTTCATCCTGCCGGTTTTGTATTTCGGTTTCAACCTGCCCCTGGTCGAATTGGTGGTGGGGTTTTTGGCTGTCCTTTTTTTCTCCCGGTTCATTTTCAAGACCGAGCTCAACGACTATCTCTACGGCTATCTGCTCGCCGTCATCTGCCTTCTGCTGGGGGCCATCTACATCCGCGACCTGGCGTTTGCCTTCATCTTCCTGTCCTTCTACCTGGTCCTCTGCTGGAGCCTGATCTTTTACAACATGATGGTGGAACGCGGGGGAAGCCATTGCCCGCCGTCGCGGTTCAAACGCATCGGGGAGAACGAAACGGCCGGGGCCTCGCTGTTCGGGTTGTCCGCCGGGCTCGTGGCCCTCAGCCTCGTCCTCACGTCCGTCATTTTCGTCAGCTTCCCGCGGTTGAGCCTGGGCGTCCTGGCATTAAACGCCCGGTCCTCGCCCATCAGCGGGTTTTCCGAGACGGTCACCCTGGGCGACGTGGGCAAGATCAAGCTCAACCCGGAAGTGGTCATGCGCGTGGAATACCGGCGCGACGGGAAAAGCTACCGGCCCAGGTCCAGGATCCTGTGGCGGGGAGTGGCCCTGGACCATTACGACGGCCAGTCATGGACCGGGACCGCGCCGACGGAATGGCAAGCCCGCAACAGGGCGGGCGTGGGGATCGACCTGTTCGTGGTCGATCCTGCCTCGGAAATGGTGGAGCAGGAGGTTTTCGTCGAGTCCTTCGATTCGGACATCGTGTTCACGCACGGCATCCCGGCGTTCATCGACGGTAATTTCCGCGGGCTGGAAATGGACCAAAGCTTCGTCCTGCGACTTTTGGGAAGCCCGTACGGCCCCAAAAAGTTCATCATACGGTCGGAAATCGGGCATCCCGACGTCAACATCGACCTGATTTCTCCGGGGCCCGCCGACCCGGAGTTCATGGACCGGTTCCTCCAGTTGCCGGAGGACCTGGGCCCGCGCATCGCTCAATTGGCCGGCGACCTGGCGCGGTCCGCGCAAACCCCGTCCGCCAAGGCCGAAAAGATACTGAATCATTTCGCCGGGAATTTCCAGTATTCCCTCGACATGGTCAAGGAGACCATGAAGCCCGGCCTGGACGAGTTCCTGTTCGACCGCAAGAAGGGGCATTGCGAATACTTCGCCTCGGCCATGGTCGTCCTTTTGCGCGCGGCGGGGGTCCCCGCCCGTCTTGTCAACGGTTTTGCCGGAGGGGAATGGAACGATCTGGGGGACTACTTGATCGTCCGCCAGAGCCACGCCCACTCCTGGGTCGAGGCCTTTATACCGGGAAAAGGCTGGGCCGTTTACGACCCCACCCCGCCCGATCCGCTGGCCCGGGCGACCCAGTTGAACAACCCGGCGACCCGCGCCCTCGACCTGCTCCGCCTGAACTGGCAACGCTACGTCATCCGCTACTCCGTGCACGACCAGGTGCGCATGTACAACTGGTTCGGCCGGAGCGGACGCGACCTGCTTCACAAAGTCAAATCGCTGAGGCCGGACGCCTGGAAAAACGCCGCGCAATTTCTCCGCGATAACCGGGGCTATGTCCTCGCTGTCGCCTTGACCGTCGCGTTGGCCGCATTGTGGGCCAGGGCTCCATGGCGGCCGGGGTCCGCCGCCTCTCGACCCCCCTTTGCCGTCGCCCTGTACGCCGCGATGTTGCGGAAACTGGAGAAGTCCGGCCTGCGCAAGCGCCCGAACTGGACGCACCGGGAGTTCCTCGATCATCTGGAGCCCCTGCCCCCCGAGAAACGGCAACTGGTCCAGGAGATAACCGGCCTGTACGAGCGACTCCGCTTCGCCGGCTTTTCCCCCTCGCCCGGCGAGAAAAAAGAACTGTGGAAAACCCTGCGGCGACTGTAGGCGCTTTTTTGCCCATTCATAAACAAGGGGGAAAACCGCTGGACAACGCGGAAGTTTTTGGAGCGCCGCGTCGCCTCCGGGCGCCTGCCCGGCCAGTGTCACGCTGGCGCGAGCAAAAGTTTCAAATCCCCCTATCCCCCTTTGCAAGGGGGGATAAAACAAAGGCGCTTCTTGCGCCGGGTATTTTTCGCTCCAAGAGACCGGCGGGCCCGTCGCCAAAACTCGAGGCGCCGCCGCGGGTCATCCGCTCATGCAATAAGCCCATCTTTGGCAAAGAGGGGGCAGGGGGGGATTTTCTAGCGGGCGGGCGTTTCCTTTTCAGGCGCGTCCTCGACGATGATGACGCCCCGCATCGTGGCGTGGTGCAAAACGCAAAAATAATCGATGAACCCGGCCTGGTCGATCCGGGTTTCAAACCGCGGCAGGACGTAATCCTCCTTGATTTTGCCGTCGTGAATGGGGGCCTTGCCGCTGGTCACCGCATGTAAAAGTTCCTCGGTGTTCACCCAGCGCGCGGTGTCGCCTTTTTTGATTTTTACGACCGCCGGGAAAAAGGTGGATTTGATAATCTTGATCTCCGCGGTTGCGCCGAAGGACGCGCGCGGTTGCGCGAATGTGAAGATTGCAATCAGCATCCCGGCAATTCCGCTGAGATATTTATTCATTGCTCCAATTCCTGGGGTTGGGGTTTGTTGGCGGCGCAACGAAATCCCAGGCTCCGGTTTTTAATCGTCGGTTCGTACCAGTAGCGGGAGGCCGACCGCAGGAAGAAGGGACCGTCCTCGAACGACCCGCCGCGAATAAGGATGAATTGTCCCGTTGGCGGACCCTGCGGGTTCGTCTCGGCCGTTGGCGACTGGGCGAGCGTTTCGTAATATTCGGCCCGGTACCAGTCGGCGACCCATTCCCAAACGTTCCCGTTCATGTCGTGAAAGCCCAGCGCATTGGGTTTTTTTTGGCCGACGGGATGCGTGCTTCCGTGTGAATTTTGTCCATACCACCCATATGCGGAGTCCATTTCCATTCCCCAGGAGTAACTGGACCGCGACCCGCCTCGCGCGGCCAGTTCCCATTCGGCCTCCGACGGAAGGCGTTTCCCCAATTTCCTGCAATAAGCGTCCGCTTCGATCCAGGTCACGTTCTCCGCCGGCTTGGAGTCGCCCTTGGATTCCGACGGGTTGTACCCCATGACTTCCCGGAACCGCCGTTGATCGACTTCAAATCGGTCCAGGTAAAACGGGCTCAGGCAGACCCGATGCTCCGGCGCCTCGGCGGCATATTCATCGCTTCCCATCGAAAAGCATTGCTCCGGGAGAAAAATCATGTCCCGGACGTCAAAGCCCGGTGTCTCCGCCTGGGCTGAAACGGGATGAATTAAAATAAAAATAAAAATCAGGGCCGGGGCGGAGAAAGATCGCTTGGTTTCCTGAAATTCCATAGGGATGGGATTCTTTTGAATAATAAGACGTTCAATGGAATCGTTTGCGAATATGCCATCAGACATATTGTAGCGCCAGGATCCGTCGATCAGGACCGGAGAATTAAACCCGGATTCCGAAGTTGGAAGTTAACGCGAACTCCTTCCTAACATACAAGGGGGAAGGCTGGGATGGGGGTTGACGGGCGATATGTCGCGGAACTCACGGGTCCAACATATCCGGCATTTTCACCCTCACCCCAACCCTCTCCCTCAAGGGAGAGGGAATATTGGGGGAAAAACTCAACTTCGGAATCCGGGACAAATCAATGGGTTAATGCGGGCAACTCTTTTTGTCCGCGCGGTCGCGAACACACGGCGGCCGCGGACTCAGGACTTCCGGGGTTTTTTCAATTGGAAGGGGATATGTTTTTAAAGCGGCTGACCAGCGTTTGCAAGTTGGACGCCATCTGGGCGAGTTCCTTGGCCGCCGCCTGGGTATTCTTGGCGCCCTCTTTGGCGCTTTCCGCGGAATGCGTGACCGTCACGGCGTTTTGAGCGATCTCCATGCTTTCTTTTGCGGCTTCCGTGATGTTCCGGCTCATCTCGTTCGTCGTCGCGGTTTGTTCCTCCACGGAACTGGCGATGGAATTGGAGATTTCGTCGATTTGGTTGACGATTTTAGAGATTTCGCCGATGGACTCGGTAGCTTCATGGGTGTCCGTCTGGATGGCCTGGATCTTCTTGCCGATGTCCTCGGTGGCCTTGGCCGTTTCCTTGGCAAGCTCCTTGACCTCGTTTGCGACCACGGCAAACCCTTTTCCCGCCTCGCCCGCCCGTGCCGCTTCTATGGTGGCGTTGAGGGCCAAAAGGTTCGTTTGCTCGGCTATGGAGGTGATGACTTTGATGACCTCGCCGATTTCCCCGCTACTTTGCCCCAACTTGACGATAATCCGGTTTGCCTTCTCGGCTCCCTTGACCGCCACGCCAACCACGTCGGCGGCCCTGTTGGAACTGGAGGCTATTTCCTGAATGCTGGCGCTCATTTCCTCCGTGCCGGCGGCCACCGTCTGGACATTTTTACTGATTTGATCGGCCGAGACGGAGACCCCGCTTGCCTGGTTGAACGTGTGCTCCGCATTGTTCCCCATTTGATTACTGACCACCGTAAGTTCCTCCGAGGCGGAGGCGAGACTATGTACAATTTCGGTGACTTGCGCCATGACTTCGCGCATGTTTTCGGCGGATTCCTTCTCCCGTTTCTGCATGGCCACCTTTTCGGTGATCGTAATCCAACCGATCATGGGGCCAAGGTAGTTATGGTCCTTGTCGTGAATAGCGCTGACGGAAATATCGAAGACCTCGTTCGCGATTTGGATTTCGGCCCTATGAGGAAGGTTCTTGGGATCGGATATGATATTCAAAACGCGTTGAGGGTTTTTGTGAAAAATATTGACGGATTGGCCGATAAGATTTTCAACCTTGTCGGGGAGAAACGTTTCCATCTTCCTTAACGTTCTGGCGGCTTGCGGATTCATGTAACGAAGGATGAAGTTCCGGTCCGCGAACATCACGTTTGAGGTTGAATCCTCCACCATCGCTACCAAGCGGGACATTCTGGCCTCGCTTTCGCGCAGGTTTTTTACCATCGTGGCCATGGAACCTCCCAGCGTTCCCACTCCCTCCTCGCGCAGGTTCGGGTTCTTCAAATCGTTTCTGGCGATGTATTCCGCCTGTTCGGAAATCCACCGCATCTTTTTCACCATCACTTCAAACGCGTCGCCAAGTTCGCCGGGGCACTTCTCCTTTAAAATGGGATTGTGCAAGTCGTCTTCCGCGATCGCGGAGGCCTGGACCGTCAACCCTCTCAAGCTGACGAGCATTTTCCCGAAAGCCTTTGCCAGATCGCCCTCCCTCTCTCCGTCCGCGGGAAGCTCGGCGGCCGACTTGAGGTCCATTCCCTTTTTGATCCGCCCGAAAACCGTTTGGGCGTCGAATTTTCCGGCGGCGATCTCCTCGGCTTGTTGGACGAGACGGTTCAATTGCGTCAATAACCTGTTGAACGCCCTGCCGAGCAAACCGATTTCGTCGCCGGACTGCATGACCAGGCTTTCCTGCCTGAGGTTGCCCAACGCGATTTGGTCGATAACGTGGATGATTTTATTGAGCCGGGCGGACAGCGCATTACTGAAGATAAGCGCCAGGACCACGCCCAATGCAAGGATACCCACGCAAACGGACAATGTGGCGATTCTATTCCGGGAAAGGGTATCGTGCAGGTTTTTCATGGACAAGCCCAAAACCAGCTTGCCGTAATTCACGTTTTGATATCGGACGGGAGCGACAAAAAACAACCGTCCGGACATTTCGAATACGTCGTTCCGGTCCAGCATGTCCCCAAACTTTAGTTGCAGGTTTTCGGGGTTCAACTGCGCGAGCGGTTCGTTTTGTTCGTCGAAAATCGCGATGAACGAAAAATCGGCGTCGCTTTTGGCGTAGTTCAAGGTTTCGTTGACCGCCGCGAAGTTTTGCGACCCCATCCCGATCCCGGCCCCCATGGCGACCATTTCCGCCATGTTTTTGATCTTGATGTTCAAGGTCCGCAAGGCATAATCCTTGAGGATTTTGGGATAATAAAGAAAGTTGAAAAGAGAGATCAACAGCAGGATGGACGAAAAAAATAAGATCAATTTCTGCTTTATGGACATGGCTGAAAGGGCCTCTTTTCGATTTTGCCGACGGCCAAACGCCCGCCGGCTTCGCGCGGGTTCTTTGGCGTAGGTTTTCGCGTTTTCCTTGAAGTTACAATCCGCCGACCTTTATTACCTTGACCGGGCCGGTGTCGCCCGCCTCGGCGGTGTCAATGATGGCTATTCCCCCCGGGGTTGCGGAAACCTCGGCTACCGAGTTGTCGGTGGATTTCGGCGGAGAGGAAAACTTTTGTTGAAATACCGCTTTTAAATAGAATTTAGACACCCCGGAGGCGTCTCCCATGCTGAAAACCTTGGAAGCCAGCGCTTTCATCGCTTCGCCCTTGGCGGGAGGTAAAAACAGCGTTATACTTTCTCCGCCTTCCCAACTTTTTTTGCCGCCCTGGTAAATTTGTTGCAAGTCTTGCATGGACAAATTGGAAGTTTTATTGCCTTTGTTCACGATAACGACAATTTCCCCCGCGTAAGCCGGAACGGCGGCGGAAAAAGATACAAACAGCGCCCAAAAAACAACGCGCGTCAGAAAAAAATCCTTTTTCCCCTTGTTATCTTTAATCATCTCTAGAATCCCCATTTTTGAGGTGTAAGTGGAATTTAGAATGCAAACGATATTTGCGCGGTTGCCGCGTTCGACCGGAAAGTGGTCGCGTCCGCGCGACGGAACTCGACTTTGAGGGCCGCGTAAGGAAACAGTTCGTAACGCACGCCAAACGTATGTTGCTTGGTGTCCTCGACCCCCGCTATTCCGGCAAAGAAGACGTCTCCTGTTTTGATGTCGAGAAAGTCAAACCGGTAATAGGGTTTGATCTTGTCGAACGCGTAGGCGAGTTGAGCGTAGCCTCCGGAATGAAATTTGCGGACATCCGAATCGTGTTGGATCGTTTGCAACTCGCCGATCAATTCGAAATGATCGTCCAGATAATAAGCGTGGACTCCGCCGATGACTTCCTCGATTTCCCTGTCTCGACCGGCGACGTTCGCATTATTGGGGATGACATCGTGCAGGATATTGGCCCCGAACCCCAGTCCTTTCACGGCATTCGGTTCCAGCGCGAACATGAAGCTCACCTGTTTGCTGGTATTGTCGTCCTTGATCATCTGGACTTCGTCGGTTATCCTTCCTCTTCCGTTGGCCACGTTACTCATATAAGTCAAGTTGCCAATGCCGGTGTTGAGATTTCCGGAAAACTCGATTCCTTCAAAGTGGACCGGGAGAATCCCGCCTTCGTCCTCGAAACGGTAGATAATGGGACGTAGGGCGGTAGTAGCAAGCCAAATGCCGTGATGATACCTTTGATTCCAGAATCCCAAGGCGGTATGCCCGCGTCCCATGGATACGTTGAGCCAGTCGGTATATTCGTATTTCACCAAAACCCGTTCAACGTCGGGAACGGTCCCTCCGGCGTCGTTAAAATCGAACACGATTTCGCTGAGGAAATTCAATTTCCGGGCGATCTGCGAGGTGACGAATAAGTCGATGCCGCCATTGGTAAAATTGTTGGCGTTCCTGTCCGTGGCGATGTTCCCGGAGGAGTCTTTTGTTCCTCTATTGTCAAAATCGTATTGAAGATGGCCAAAACCGCGGAGCTGGAGTTTTGGAGGATCGAAGTCAGTCTGCTCTGAGGGTCTGGACAATCTGTCGACAGTCCCCTTGAGGCTCTTGACTTCTTTTTCCAAGGCCGCCAGCGCTCTCTCGCTTTCCTCGCCCGCGGAAGCGGTGACGCTTCCAGCCAGGAGAAGATTTAAAAGCAAAAGACCAAAACCAAAACCCCGGGCAATTTTCATAGTTCGATCCTTATGTTTGTAAAAAGTTGGCGATAAAAAAACGAGTCGGGATAATTTTTATTGCTCAAAATGACAAATGTATTGCCGGTCATTGAAAAAAGCCAGCCTATATTAGCAAAGCATTTTTTTTTGCAACGGTTATTTTCCCTTTGATTATATATATTTACATAGGATTCTTTTGTAAATTTTGAATTCCGAAGGAGGAGCGTGGGCGCGGGCCGCGCAAGCCAGGGAGCGGATTGATTTTTGCCTGAGCGGACGTAATTTGCCGTTTGGCGTGGGGATAAAACGCGGGATCCCGGTCTTTGATGTCCGTATGCCGAATTTAGCAGGTTGCTGAAAAAGTCTTTTGGGGTGTCATTCTGAGTCCTTCGGCGGATGTCATGCTGAAACGGAGCGAAGCATCTCGCTTTTCCCGCCTCAGGTAAACTCCGCGAAGAATCTTGCCCTTTGGATAAATCAAGCGTTTCAGAGATCCTTCGTCGCTAAAAGCTCCTCAGGATGACGTTGTTCGGACTTTTTCAGCAACCTGTTAGTCCGGCGGTTCAGGGTTTCCCGGATTTTTTCAACTGGAATTCGGCCACGGCGCGGTTGTGGTCGATCAGGTTGGCGGAGAACTGGTGGCCCCCGTCCTGCCGCGAGACGAAATATAAATAGTCCGTCTGGGCCGGGTACAGCGCGGCAATGACGGATTTCAATCCGGGGCTGGCGACCGGCCCCGGCGGCAATCCGATATGTTTGTATGTGTTGTAAGGCGAATCGATGGACAAGTCCTTTTTTCGCAGGTTGCCGTCGAAGTTCTCCCGCAGGGCGTAGATGACCGTCGGGTCGGTCTGCAAGGGCATCTTTTTCCTCAGCCGGTTGTGAAAGACCGAGGAGATCGAGGTGGAGGTCGAGGGGCGCCGGGGTCGTCCATGAAATATTGAATCCCCTCAACATCATCTCCATCCATCTGCAGATGATGATGAAACATGAAACGGGAGACCCCGCGGCAAAGGAAAGCCTGGCCAAGATGAAGGGCGAGGTGGGGCGGATAAAAAAAATGACCGACACGCTTTTGTCGTTCTCCCGCAAGGGGACGGGAGAGTTTAAAGCGGTCCACATCAACGGCGAACTGGATTCCGCCATGTCCTTGATCGAAAAGGAATTCCGCCTGGACAATATCGAGATCGTCCGGGACTTCGAGGCGGAGTTGCCCGAAATATCCGCGGACCTGGACGAGATGCGGCAAGTGTTCCTGAACTTGGCGAACAATGCCAGGCATGCCATGCGGAAAGGCGGAACTCTTACGGTAAGCGCCCGGACCCTTCGCGATCGCGGCGGGGATTTCGTGAGGCTGACCTTTGCCGATACCGGCCACGGCATTAAAAAGGAGAACCTGACCGGAATTTTCGACCCGTTTTTCACCACCAAGCCGGAAGGGGAGGGGACGGGGATGGGACTGGCCGTCCTTTACGGCATTGTTGAAAAACACGGCGGGACCATCAAGGTCGAAAGCGAGGAAGGGAAGGGCGCGGCCTTCGTCATCGACCTGCCCGTTCTGATAAATAAAAAAGAGGGGGCCGGCCGTTGAAACCGGATGGCGCCAAACCGCGGTCGGACCTGGCTTCCGCCTTTGGCGGATGCAAAGCCGGGAGGCTGTGCGCTCCACAAAAAACATCCCGCGCGGCTGGTCCGCGTACCGCGGTCCGGCTCCTGTTTCTAACGGGGCAGTTCGAATATCTGGATTTTATGGGAGTCGTGGTTCGCGACGGCCAGCGAGGCGCCATGGATGGCCAGCCCGCCGACGATGCCGAGGTTCTCGGCGCGCCGTCCGGCGTCGTTGTACATGCAGACGAGTTCAAGGCGCCCGTTCAGGCGCAGGATTCTGTTGTTCCACGAATCCGCGGCGAAGACGCCGCTTTCCGGGTGGACGGCGATATAAAAGATGTCGCCGCAGGGGACGGGGCCGCTTTTGAAGGCGCGGAGCAGGTTGCCGCCGGCGTCGAAGCGTTTGAGGGGGGAGTCCGACCGGTCGCCGACGATGTAATCCCCGTTCTCCAGGCAGTGGACGCACGTGGGTTCGGCCAGGTTTTCCGGGTTTTCCCCGCGTCGTCCGATGGCGCGGACGAACCGGCCTTCGGGGTTGAAGACCAGCAGGCGATGGTTGGCGGTGTCGGCGACCCAGACGTTGTCCTCCCGGTCGACGGCAATGGAGAACGCCGTCCCGGTTTTTTCCTCCGGGCCGCCCCGGTCGCCGAACGCCAGTATGAATTTTCCCCGCGCGGTGAATTTCTGGACGCGGACGTTGTGCGAGTCCGCCACGAGGACATTCCCCTTGGAGTCCTCCGCGACCGAGGTCGGATATTGAAACGCGCCCGGGGAGTTGCCAAAGCTTCCGAAGGAGGACTTGAAAGTCCCCTCTCCCGAGAACCTGCAAATGGAGTTGCCGTTGTGGTCGGCGGCCAGCAGGTCGCCCTCGCGGGTGTACGTCAGCCCCAATGGGAAGATGAATTTGCCCGCCGGGGGACCGCACCTGCCGAAATGGCGTTTCAGTCTCAATCCGCCCCCCCGGGTTTCCGGGTCGAGGGGGCCGAAGGCCGAGACGCCGCCGGTCAACCGCAATAATTTCCGCAGGAAGTTGCGCGTCCGGTAACGGCGGTCGAGATTGAATTGAATCTGCTCGAAAGCCCATTGGGCGCGCGCGACCCCGCGCTTTGTGTCCAGGGACTTCTCGAAGTTGTCGGCTGATAGATTGGCGCCCAGTTCCTCCGCCTGGTTTTCCAGGGACGCTACTTCCAGGTAGCGGGTCTTTCTCCGATCGTGCAGGCCGGCGATTTCGCTCTCCAGCGTCGAGTCGTATTCTCGCAGTTTTTTCAGGAACGATTCGAGGAGAGGACCGCCTTTCGCGGACGGTTGCAACGAGAACGCGGCGCCGCCCAGGGTCAATCGCGACAGGTTCCGCGCTTCGTTGATCCGCAGGGTCATGAGCATACGCCGGACCAGGTTGATTTGAAAATCCACGGCTTGGGAGGTCTTGACGATGGGTATGGGGGCTTTGGGGTCCCTCGTGTCCGCCTTCCGCAAGGCGTCGTCAAGGTCCAGTCTCTGTTCGCGCAGTTGGTCGAGTTGCGCGAACAGCTCGACATTTTTGTCCTCGTAGGCTTTCTGGTATTGAAAGACCTCGTCCAGGCGCCGGGCGGTCTCCTGGGCGTCGCCGTCCCAAGGCGCATGGATTTCGTCTCCGCACAGCAGGCCGTCCGCCGTTTGCTCCATCGGCGTCCCTTCGATCGCCAGGGAGCGGAAAATGTCGTCGTATTCCATGTCCTCGGAGTCGAAGGACAGGGGCGAGAAATAGTCGTCCCTGAGGGCGTGTTTTCGCGGTCCGCCGCTTTGCGGGAGTCGAAAGGCCGAGTCCATGAGGTCCAGCAAAAGCGAGTTGAGTCCCGAGTGATCGCCCCAATCCTCCTGGGTGCGCAGAAGAATCCGGCCCAGGGGACGGGAGCCTTCCGGCGTCGCGAAAGTCTCCTTCAAGAACCCCGCGAAAGCCGGGGCGTTGGCGGGGTCCAGAAGCGCGGCCTTGCACATTTTCAGCAGGACGCGCAGTTCGAAATGGAAATGCTTGAGGGCGTCCAGAATCTGGACGTTTGCGTGGAATTTCAGGCGGAACTCCTCCCACTTTTTCCCGTCGTCTTGCGGCGCGGAAAACGTCCGGACCATGGCCTCCTCGTTTTTTTCCTTTTTGTCGATGTGGAGGTCGATCGTTTCGCGGATGTCGCCCAGGCGCCGGCCCAGCGTTTGCCGGAGACGCTCGTTGCCGGCGTCCGGCAAGGGCCGGGAAAAGAGCGCGAACGCGTACTCGCCGAATTTCTCCGCGACCGTCCGGTAGTCGTGGAACAACCCGCGGATTTCCCTGTATCGCTCCTTGTGGGCCTTTTCCGCAAGATGGAAGCTCCTGTCGAAGACCCTCGGGTCCTCGGTTTCTTGCAGGATGGCGGCTTCCTTCGCGAACAGTCTTTGCAGGAACTCGGAGCCGGCGTTTTCCCATTCCCGCAAACAGGACAGGACTTTTTGCCGGGATTCCCTCAACAGATCGTCGAACGGGCCCAGCCCTTTCAATAGAAGGTCTTCGTTGTTCCCGGCAAAGTCCGAGGCCAGGCGATTCAAAACCAAGGGCAGGTTTTTCCGCCAGCCGGAAGGGGCGTTTTCCCCGGTTTCCGTTTTTTCCTCCAAGAGAGCTTGAAACGATTCCTCGTACTTCCGGGCGGCGGATTCCAAGTCGCCGCACTCCTCGTACAGTTGTCCGAGCGAGGACAAGGCGAGGCCCCGCTCGCGATTCAACAGGACCTGGTTTTCCAGAATCGCTTCCTCGGTAAGGACGGGGGCTTTGAAACGCAGGATTCTGGTGTCGAAGGTCAGGGCGGCATAAAGCGTTCCGTCGGGACCCGCCAGGGTCAGGCCGGGCATTTTCAACGGCGTCGAGGCGTCGGCCTCGGCGAGGGCGAAGAGGAACTGGCCTTGGGAGGTGAAAGCCTGGATGCGGTCGTTGTTCAGGTCCGCGACGAACAGCATGCCTCCGGGACCGGAGGTCACGCACAGCGGGTATTGAAATTGGCCCGGCCCCGCGCCGCGCTCGCCCCAGGTCAGGACCTGCCGCCATTCGGAGTCGAATTTTACGATCCGGTGGTTGCCGCTGTCGGCGACGTAATACGCGTTTTGGCTGTCGCGGGCGATGGAGGTCGGGAATTCGAAAACGACCGGGTCCAGCAGGACCGGGGGGGTGTCGTACAGCCAGGCCAGCCGGGCCTCCAGCGCCGTGCCGCGGTTTCCCACCCATCCGAGGGACTTCCCGTCCGGGCTGAAAAACTGCAGGCGGTGGTTGTACCGCTCGACCACGACCAGGTTCCCCATGGGGTCGATATGGACGTCGTAGGGTTCGTTCATTTGTCCCCGTCCTTCCCCGTAACCGCCGAACGAGAGCAGGGGGTTCCCCATCGGATCGAATTTCTGTACGCGGTGGTTCCAACTGTCGGCCACGTAAATGTTGCCGCCGGAGTCCGTCGTCAAACCTTTGGGATAAGTCAGTTGGCCGGGATTTTTGCCCTTGCCGCCGAACTGGCGGGCCAGCGCCCCGTGCCGGTCGTAGATCTGGACGCGGTGGTTGAAATCGTCGGCGACGGCGAGCGAGCCGTCGGGGGCCAGGGCCAGGCCGGACGGCGGGGACAGATCGGTTTTCTTCTCGGGGGCGGGGCGGAAGGCGTTTTCGAAGCGCGCGGAGAAAATCGCGCGCAACGCTTCCAGCCGGGACAGGGCCAAAGTCCTCTCGCTTTCGGAGAGACCGGGCGAGGAAGCGCTTTCCTCGAAAGCGTCCAGAAAATCGCGCGCGGCGGGAGACGACGCGTCGCCGGAAAACCGGTCGAGAAACAGCTTGACCGTCTGGTCCGCGGAGCGATCCTTGAATAATCCGGAGGGGCGTTTCATGGGGATATGGAGGCCAAATTTGCCTGGGCGCGGCAACGCGATGCGGCGGTCCGCGTTGAGCATTTAATCACAGTCGCCGTCATAATACAACGCTCTTTAGTCCCGCCGGGTTGCGGTCCCAGGCGGGTTTTCCCCGGATATTTGTCTCATGCGGCCTTACGCTTTCAACCGTCCCATCAGGGTGATTTCGTCGCGGTCGTGATAGAGTTGCTTGATTTTGTAAAAGGCCAGGTCTTGCTTCGCGAGAAAGTCCTCGGCTTCCCGGACGAGGGTCAGGGGATTTTTCTGGGGGAGTTTGACGTTGACCACGAAACGCCTCATCCACGAGCGGGCGATCCACTGTTCCAGCAATTGCAGGGTCTGGCGAGGCGGGCGAAGCATGTCGCAACACATCCAGTCGAAGGGACGCCGCTCGTCCTCCGGGGCGAAGCGCATGCCGTCCGTATCGACGATTTTGAGTTCCCCGGGGAGAGCGGAAGGGTCCTTGATTTTCAACGGCCCTCTATCCACCGCCGTCACCCGGCATCCCGCCTTGAGTAAAAAGTACGACCATCCCCCCGGAGCGGCGCCGAGGTCGGCCGCCGTCTGTCCCGCGAGCGGCGTTTCGCGCAGGCGGGAAACGGCTTCCGACAGTTTCAGGTAGGAGCGGGACGGCGATCGCGGGTCGAAACTCATCCTTTGCTCGCCTCCGGGAAAAGGGTGGATCAACGGCGTCTTGGGGCCGATCGACAGGTACACGCGGCCGGGCTGGTCCATGCACAATTGGACGACCAGGTAGGCGTCCGATCCGCCCAGGGTTTGCGCGGGCGCGTATCGTCGGCGCATCCTGCCGAACCGTTTTTTCAGTTTTTCCAGGAGGGCCTTCTCGATATTTTTGACCCTCGGGCGCAGGGACTTGAACTCCTCGACGTCCGGAGTGAAGGCATGGAGGGTCCACGGCAGGTCCGACCGGTCGATCAAGGGGAAATGGTCCTGGATGACGGCTTGGGCGAACGTTTTGATGGAAGCGGCGAGGACCGGCGACGCCTCCGGCAGGCGTTGCCGTTCGAAAACGAATTCGCCGGACGCGAGGGCGTTTTTCGCGTCCGCGTCCGGTTGCGGTAGCAGAACGACGCCGTTCCGGGCGCGCCAGTCTTTGCCGAAGCCGGCGGGACGGCCGGATTTCCCGACGCGCTCCGCGATTTCCTCCCGCAGGACGGTTTCGTATCCCGCGCGGCAAACGAACAGAAAGTCCTTTTCGCGGGACGGAGGAGTATTTTCGCCTGGCTGGGCCGGGCGGGGGGAAAGGGGCGTCTGGATCATGGTCCGAGGGACAAGAGCGTTTATACGTCGAGCCTATTTATCATCCCATCCTCGTTTGCGCAAGCTTAACCTGAATATTGCATGAACGACTGACCCGCGGAGCGCTTCGAATCCTGGGACCAAGGTCCGCCAGACGTTTGAGACAGAAGGCGCCCAGTAACAAAAAGCGCCTTGCCTTTGTCCCCCCTTGCAAAGGGGGGTAGGGGGATTTGAACCTTCTGTTCGCGGTCATGTCGCGAATCCCCCCGGCCCCCTTTACAAGGGGGAGCGATTCCATTCCTTTTCTCATACAATATCCGGGTTAATGAGGCGCGCGCGTTTTCGAAACGGGAGAGACCGGTCCCGCTTTTTTCGGTGCGCGTGGTGGACGGACCGCGAAAATTTATTGTATGATCGGATTGAGGATTTTCCATTCGTCAAAACCCCCCTTGCGGGACTTGCTCCAAGGGCAGAAGGCGCCGATCCATGTACGAGTATATAGGAAAACACAAATTATTCCGGGCGCGGTACCTGTGTGTCGGGGCGCTCCTCGCCTCAGTCATCTTGTATATCGACGGTCTGTTGCCGCTGGGCGTGGCGGGGGGCGAGCCGTACGTGGTCCTGGTTTTATTCAGCCTGTTTTCGCGGGACAGGCGTTTCATCCTGGCCGCCGCGATGACCGGTTCGGTTTTGACCGTCGTGGGGTATTTCGTGAAACCGCCGGGCGCGGTATTTTGGATGGTGCTCGTGAACCGCCTCCTGTCCTTGGTGGTGATCTGGGTGACGGCGTTTTTGTGCCTGCTCCAAAGCCGGTCGGCCGCCAAATTGCTCGAGGCCCATGCGGAGTTGGAGGGCCGCGTCCGGGAGCGCACGGCCGAATTGAACGCGGCCAACGACCTGTTGCGCAAGGAGGGCGCCTATATCCAGTTGTACAACGACATCGTGGTCTCGGCCAACGAGAGTCAGGCCGTGGAAGGGGCCATGCGATATGGTTTGGAAAGGGTCTGTAAGGAATCCGGATGGCCCGTGGGCCATATCTATTTCCCCGGAAAGAAAGGACATCTGGTCCCCAGTAGCATTTGGTATTTTGAGGACCCTCTGCGGTTTGAAACTTTCCGCCGGGTCACCGAGTCCACCCCGCTGGCCTCGGGAGAAGGTTTGCCGGGCCGCGTGATGTCCAGCGGAAAACCGGCCTGGATCATCGACGTGACGCAGGACGCCAATTTCCCCAGGGCCAAGGTCGCCGAGAACATCGGCGTCCGCGCCGGGTTCGCCTTCCCCATCCTGATCGGGACGGAAATCGTGGGGGTGATGGAGTTCTTTGCCTCCGTATCGGTCGAGCCGGACCCGCGGTTTTTGAGGATCATGGCGAACATCGGCGCCCAGCTTGGGCGGGTCATCGAGCGCAAAAGGGCGGGGGACGAGCGGGAGTATTCCCGCGAACAGTTGCGCCGGCTCTACCATCGCCTGGAATTGGTGCGCGAGGAGGAAAGGACGCGCATCGCCCGCGAGGTCCACGACGAACTGGGCCAGGTGTTGACCACGATAAAACTGGAGCTCTCGCTTTTGGACAAGAGGATCGATTCCGAGGCCAACAGCGGGTTGAGGGAACGGACCGGGTTGATGTTGAACCTCGTCGATACCACCATCCAGACGATAAAGAAAATCTCCTCGGATTTGCGGCCGCCGATATTGGACGTGTTGGGTCTTTCCGAAGCCATCGAGTGGCAGGGGCAGGAGTTTCAGAAGCGGACGGGGATCCGGTTCGAGTTCGCTTCGTTTCCGGGCGAAGTCAACCTGGATCCCGGGAGGTCCACGACGTTGTTCAGGATTTTTCAGGAAACGCTGACCAACGTGGCGCGTCATGCCGGGGCCAGCGAATTGTATGTCAGTTTGACCGATCGAGACGATATCGTTATATTGGAGATCAGAGACAACGGCATAGGAATAACTCCCAGCCAGATATCCGACCCCCGGTCGTTGGGAATATTGGGCATGCGCGAGCGCGCCTTGGTCTGGGGAGGGCAGGTGGATATCGTAGGCGAAGAGGACAGAGGCACCGCGGTAACCATAAAAATAAGGCATTAAAAACATCATGAACGAACGAAAAGACAGCGCCAAGATCAAGATTCTCATAGCCGACGATCACCCCATTTTCCGCCAGGGTCTGAAGCACGCGTTTTCCGACACGCCGGACCTTGAGGTGGCGGGCGAAGCCTCCAATGGAGCCGAGTTGCTCGAGAAGGTCCGGACCGGGGCCTATCACGTGGTCCTGCTCGATATTTCCATGGGCGGGAAGAGCAGTCTGGAGACCTTGAAGCAACTGAAGGTGGAACGGCCCAAAATGGCCGTTTTGGTCCTGAGCGTTTACCCCGAGGACCAATACGCGATGCGGTTCATCCGCGCGGGGGCCTCCGGGTATTTGACCAAGGAAAGCGTCTCCGACCAGTTGATGGAGGCGGTGCGCAAGGTCGCGCGCGGCGGCCGGTACGTGAGCCACGCCCTCACGGAAAAACTGGCGTTCGATTTCGCCGACCACGAAAAACTGCCTCACGAATATCTTTCCGACCGGGAATATCAGGTCTTCTGCATGATCGGGGCGGGCAAGTCGCTCACCGAGATCGGCAAGGAACTGTCCTTGAGCGTGAAAACCGTGGGCACCCATCGCACCCATATCCTGGAAAAGATGAAAATGAGGAATAACGCCCAGCTGATCCAGTACGCCATACTCAACCAACTGGTCTAGCGGCCGTCGGCGGTCCCGACGGGACCGTTGTCCGAAGCCCTCCCAAGCGGCCCGCCTCGAAAAACCCCGCCGTTATTTTTCGCGATCGATCGTAGGAAAAACGCCTATTCTTTAAAAGAATACCTTTTATGCTAAAAAAGGGTTTTTGCCGATACCGGGGAGATTTTAAATCGTCTACACTCGCCTCAAAGTCTATCAAAGGTAGAAATACCTTCTGGCCCTCGTCGGACTCTCATGCGGGATCTCGCGTTGGCGGTTATCTCAAGTTCGCCGTTGAATGCGGGCCAGGGAAGAAGCAAGGGATTTGGGGATTTTAGGGTTGGTCAGGAAAAAAAACGAAAATTTTTTGAAAGGAGCAAGGCAATGAAGAAAGTGACATTATTGACTCTGGCGTTTTTCGTCTCCCTCTCCGCTTCCGCGTTTGCGGACCAGATTGCGAAGGGCCAGACGGCTTCTTGCGACAACGCCAAGGCAATCACCGTAGAAGTGGCGAAAGTCGAGCCCGCCGCGGATGCGAAGAATTTTGGCCACACCTCGAACGACCGCGGCACCGCCAGTCTGGTCGTGTGGAAATCCTCCAATTTCACGACCGTTCCCCTGACCTTGGGGCCGAACGACAGCAATGCCACCTTCGTTGGCGCCGATCATGGTTTGACCGGGATCGAGCAACGCGGCGAGAATGGCCGGGCCAAGGTCGTGTTGACGCACCAACCCGAATTCAGCCGCGGCGATTCCATCGGCGATATCAGCGGTTTGGTCAAGATCACCAACACGGGCGTTATTCCCGTAACCGTGTCTTGCAACTAATCACTTTGCCCCTGGAGGGTTTTGATTCAAACGTAAAACCCTTGTCCTAAGGAAAAGCCGACCCTGCGAGCGGGTCGGCTTTTTTTTGTTTCCGCCACCCGCCTGGACCGGCGTTTTTTTCAAATGCCGCGTTGTTGGAAATTCTTGTGTTTGGCCAACCCCGTCGCCGTCAAGCTCGATGGGTTGCGGCGGACCGCTTCCTCCAGGTGTTCGTTGCGGATGAACAGCTTCCCCTCTCGCAGGGCCAGGCGGGCGGACTCGTCGACAATGTTGCTGATATCGCTGTAGGGATACCCCTCAAGCGCCCGGGCAAAGCGGAGGACGTCGATATTCTCCGCCGGGCGGTCCTGCAAATACATCTTCAGCGCTTGAATCCTGGCCTCCAGGTCGGGAGGGCCGATGTAGATCGTCTTGTCCAACCGTCCGGGCCGGCGCACCGCCTCGTCGATCTTGTCCGGTTCGTTCGTCGCGGAAATCAGGAAAATTTTCTTGCGGGAGCACTCGTTCAGGTGGACGAGGAACTCGTTCACCTCCTCCGCCTTGTGCTGGACGGCGGACGAGAGGTCCGATCTTTTCGGCGCGATCCCCTCGAATTCGTCGATGAACAGCAGGGTCGGGGCGTTTTTTTCGGCTTCCTTGAAAACGGCGCTGATGGCCAGGACCGTGCCGTGTATGTAGGCGCTCCCGATGGCGGAACCCCGGACCTCCATGAAGCGCCAGCCCAGTTCCTCCGCGAGTTTTTGGGCGATGAACGTCTTGCCGCAACCGGGCGGACCATAGAGCAGTATTCCGTTTGGGATGGACAGCCGGAAGCGCCTGTACAATTCGGGATCGCGGATGGGGCGGATGATCTCCTCGAAAAAAACTCGTTTGACTTCCCACATGCCGGCGACATTGGCGAGGCCCTTGGATTCGCCAACGGGCGGAGCGGGCGAAGGTCCCGTTCCCGCTTCGACGGCCGTCCCCGGCGGAGTTCCATATTTCCGGTAAGCCTCGTCGAGGTTTTTGTAGACCTCCGGCAAGTTGGGGTTGATCCTCAAAGCCTCCTTGTATGCTTTGATCGCCTCCTGGTAATTCCCCAGGGCGCCGAGAGCGTAACCCAGGTTGCCGTAGGTTTCCGCGGATTTCGGGTCGAGCTTGAGGGCGTCCTGAAATTCCTGGACCGCTTTCGCATACTGGAGCGATTTGCAATAGGCGAAGCCCAGGTAGAAATGGGCCTCGGCGTTGGCGGGGTCGAGCCGGACGGATTCCTTGAAGCTATCGATCGCCCGCGGGTAATCGCCCAGCCGGTGATGCGTCCTCCCCAGGTTGTAATGATACGTCCCCACGCCGGGCCGGATTTCCCTGGCCTTGGAAAAATGCAGGATCGCCTCCTGGTAGCGCTTCAACCCGAAATGGGCTTCTCCGAGACCGTTGAAGGCGTCGGCGTTGTCCGGATGCTTTTTTAAAGTCTGGGAAAAACGCTGGTGGGCCTCGGAATATTGCTTCAATTCGAGGAAAAGGGACCCGAGGCTGTTTTGCGTGTCGGCGCGCGGGTCCAGGCGGACCGATTCTTGAAGATGGTGGACCGCCTGCGGAAAGAACTTCAAGGCCCTGTATTCGCAGGCCAGCTTGAAATGCGTTTCCGCGTCGTTGGGGCGTTCTTTTAAAATTTTCTTGTATTTTTTTATGCCGTTCATTGCCGGTCGAAGTTTCCTGTCCTGGGATTATCTAAACATCTTTTATCCGCGATTGCAATGTCGGCGGCTTTGGGGGGCGTCTCGGGCAGAGAGAGCCCCGGCGCCGCCGTTCAGAAGGGATTTGACCTTGCGTCGCGTATCTGCTAATGTCTTGAAAAAAATAGATTTAGTGGGTTGAGTCAATGTCCGTATTCCTCATTCTCTTGTAAATCCATTCCTGCCTTTTTATCTCTCATGGACGGCGCCATGGCGGCGCATCGATGGGATTGTATCAAGTAACTTTTTTTTTGAACATTCTGTTGGATTGCGATTTGAACCTCTTATACATGAACCCGCGCGCCGAAAAGTCCCTGAGGGCCATTGCCGCCGAAATCCGGTCCGCTTTCCATGTCGAACTGGAAGACTTGATCGGCGGTTCCATCCTCCGCATCCATCCCAGACCGCGCGAACTCGAAATAGTATGGACAGCGTTCGTATCGTTTTCCCAGTTTCGTTACCGGATCCGGGGGTGAATCCCATGGACCGTCACGACGCCCAAGTCCCCCTTTACAAAATTCCCCCAGCCCCCCTTTTCCAAAGGGGGGACCAATGGACTCGCGCATGAGCCACGCATGTCCGCTCTATTATGGACTCCCCTATATATCTCACCAACGAACTGCAAAAACCGACGGTTCGACTTCCTGAAGGGGTGGCTGAGAAACCATATCCAGGGAGTCGATAAAAAATACTCGGCGCACTTCAATAGCAGGGGGATTCGTTGAGGCGCGCGGGGATTTCCCGCTCTACAGAGGGGCGGAAAGCGTTTGGGGAATGAGGCGCGCCGTCTGGCCCTCAGGGTTTATACCCAATGGCGTCCGAAAGGTCGGCGTTTGTCAAATCGGCGTCTCGAAAAACGGCGCCGGTCAGTTTGGCTTTTTTGAAAGTCGCGAAGGCCAGCTTTGTCCCCGTGCAATCGGCCCCGCTCAGGTCGGCGTCCGCGAGGTCGGCGTGTTCCATGTCCGCCCGTTGCAGGTTGGCCCGTTTGCAGTTGGCCCGGTGAAGGACCGCGTTCGCGAGCTTGGCCCCGGACAGGTCCGATTTTTCCAGGTTGGCCTCGGAGAAGTTGGTCTTCCGGACATCCGCGCCCAGGAGGAAAACCCCGCTCAGGTCGGCGCGTTCCAGGACGGCCTCGGAAAGGTTGGCGCGGCTGAGGTCGGACTGGCTTAATTTCGCCTCCGTGAAATCCGCGCCGGTCAAGTCCGCTCCGCTCAGGTCCGCCCCCGCGAGGTCGGCGCCGGTCAACCGGGCCTTGCCCATGTGGGCCTTTTCGAGGCGGGCCCCGCCGAGTTTTGCCCCGTTCAGCTTGATCCTTCCCATGTCCGCGCCGTGGAGCCGGACGCCGATGAGAGTGGCCCCGTTGAAGTCGGCGATGTTCAGGTTGGCTTCGGTGAGGTCCGCGCCCGTCAGGTCGGCGCGCCGGAAGATGGCGCCGTTGAGCTTGGTCCGGCTCAGGTCGGCGCCGGGGAACCTCGATTCGGTGAGGTCCGCGCCCGTCAGGTCCGCCCGGCTCAGGTTGGCCCCGGAGAAGTCGGCGGCGAAAAACTTGGCCCCCTTGATTTCCGCGCGGTTAAGGGTCGCGCCCTTCAGGTTCGTTTCGTAAAACAGGCCGACGCTCAGCTTGGCGTCGGTGAGGTCCGCGCCCGACAGGTCGGCGTTCTTGAAATTGGCGCGGTTGAGGTCCGCTTCCGCGAGCCGGGCCTTGGAGAGCTTCGCTCCCGCCAGGTCGGCGCGCGCCAGGTTGGCGTGAAAGAGATTGGCTTCCCCCAGGTCCGCTTCGCCGAGTTGCGCGCCTCTGAGGTCCGCTTCTTCCAGGTTGGCTTTATTCAGGTTGGCCCGTTCGAGTTTGGCCTGCGGGAGCTTGGCCTCGCGCAAATTCGCCGACGCGAGGTTGGCGCCGGAGAGGTCCGCGCCGGCGAAATCGAGCCCTTCCAAACCGGTCCGGCTTAAATCCACTCCGGACAATTTGGCCGAGTTGAAATTGGCTTGGGAAAGGGTCGCGTTTTTCAGCTCCGCCTTTTCCAGGTTGGCTTCCGTGAAGTCGGCCCCCTCGAGATTTGCCCCTCCAAACCGGGCGCCGGAAAGGTCGAGCCCCTTGAAGACCAGACCGGACAAGTCCAGCCCCGACAAATCGGCCCCGGCGAAAGAAAGCTCTTCCTCCGAGGGGCCGGCCAATTTCGCTTCGATTTCTTCTCGTGAATAATCCGCCATTGAACATCGTCCTTTACTGATCGAAAGTTGAGAGCGACCCCGCCAGGAACGCGTCGGGGACTTCGTTGAAAACCGGTTGTCGAGACAAGCCGATAGATTACCATAAAGAAGACGGAAGAGAAACTAATGAGAGACGAGGTTGGACGACTTGGATAACCCCTTACGCCCTACCCATGAAAAAAGAGAATGTGATTATGACGGTAAAATAGCACAATACGGAAGAGCTTCAAACGACGGGAAGGTTTCATGCCGGAACGGGAAAGACCGATATTGATTTACGACGGCGACTGCCATTTCTGCAGGCGGTGGATCGCGCGTTGGAGATATGTGACGGGAGACCGGGTGGATTACGCCCCGTACCAGGAGGTCGCGGACGGTTTCCCCGATATAACGCGCGACCGGTTCGACGCTTCGGTCCAGTTCGTTGACAAGGACGAAACGGCCTATGCCGGCGCGGAGGCGGTCTTCCGGGCCTTGGCCCATGCTCCCGGCTTGGGATGGACGTTGGCCGCGTATCGAAGGGCGCCCGGTTTCGCTGTCACAGCCGAATGGGTCTACCGGTTCGTGGCTCGCCGGCGCGGCTCGAAGACCGGTTGACGACCGAAGAAAAACCCCCTCTGGAAGATCACTCTTGTCTTAAAAATCCGGCGACGGCGATGAGGGCGGTGGAGATCCCGAAAAACACGTAGACGTATAACCCAAAAGCCGTCTGACCCAGGGCGCCGACGAAGTTGGACCGGTTGAATACAAATCCCCAATACACGACAAAACAGTAGGAGACCAAAAGCCCCAGCTTGTTTTTTCCCAAAAACAGGCAAAGGGAGTTGATGACGACGAGGGTCATGACTTGGGAAACCGGAACGTTGAATTCGGCATTTGAAAAATAATCTGAAAGTTTATTGATCAAGTCCATGGTTTCTTCCGGGTTAAAGGTTTTAGGATTGTCCCGCGCGGTTCAAGAGGCGGTCCTCTCCGCCGTCAACTATTTACATCAAAGTTCAGTATAATCCTTTATGGCGGAAAATCAACGTTTTTCCCGGTTGTTTGACTGGTCTGCCCGCGACAAACGCGAATTTTTCCATCGTCTGCCTCCCACTGCCTATTTAATAGGCAGTCCGCTTTTTCCGAGCTTCAATTTTGTGCGGAACGTTTCGCCATTTTTCCTCCCCTCCATCGCCGGAGACCGGGTTTAGCCCGGTATTCCGGGAAATTTGCCGAGTTTCCCGATTGGCATGGAAATGGCAAAGGGAACATGAAGTGATCTACGAAAGTTCAGGAGTCTCTCATGAAATCGAAACTGGTTTTGGTTGGCAATGGCATGGCCGGCGTTCGCGTCTTGGAGGAATTGCTCAAGATCGCGCCGGATATGTACGAGATAACCGTCTTCGGTTCGGAACCGTACGGGAATTACAACCGGATTCTGTTGTCGTCGTTGCTGGCCGGGGAAAAGACCGTCGACGACATCATGCTCAACGGCGACCGCTGGTACGCCGAAAACGGCATCCGTCTGTATAAGGGCAGGGAGGTCGCGGAGATTGACCGGCGCAACCGCCGGGTCGTCTCCGCCGACGGGACCGCGGCCGAATACGACCGCTTGATCCTGGCGACCGGTTCGGTCCCAATTGTCCTCAGCGTGCCCGGCAAGGAACTGAAGGGCGTCGTCACGTTCCGGGACATCCGCGACGTGAACGCCATGCGGGAATACGCCGGGAAAGGCAAGCGGGCGGTCGTCATCGGCGGCGGCTTGCTGGGCCTGGAGGCCGCCCACGGACTGATGCAACTGGGCATGCACGTTACCGTGATCCATCTGATGAATACCCTGATGGAGCGCCAGTTGGACCCCGTCGCGGGCGGCATACTCAAGGAGTCACTCGAAAAGCGCGGGATGAAGTTTTTGATGGCCACCGCCACCGAGGCCTTCGTGGGAGAAGATCAGCTCCAAGGCGTGTGCCTGAAAGACGGGCCGGAGATCCTGGCGGACCTGGCGGTGATGGCGGTGGGCATCCGTCCCAACATCGACCTGGCCCGGAAGGCGCACATTCACTGCGAGCGGGGGGTGGTGGTGAACGACACCCTGCAGACCTACGACGGGCGCGTCTACGCCGTCGGGGAATGCGTCCAGCACCGCGGACAGGTTTACGGTCTCGTGGCCCCCTTGTTCGCCCAGGCGAAAGTGTGCGCGAACCATCTGGCCGAACTGGGCTACGCCCGGTACGAGGGCTCGGTCGTCTCCGCCAAGCTGAAGGTGACGGGGATCGAACTGTTCTCGGCGGGGGATTTTTCCGGCGACAAGGCCGCCGAGGAGATCACGATGATGGACAGGACGCGCGGCGTGTACAAGAAGATCGTGCTCGAGGACAACCGGGTGCGCGGGATCGTCCTCTATGGCGACACCGTCGACGGCTCCTGGTATTACCAGTTGTTGCAGGACGGGACCGACGTCGGCAACATCCGCGGACGCCTGATGTTCGGCCAGTCGCATCTGGGAGATTCCGGCCACGGCGGCAAGAACGCCGCGGCGGCGATGAGCGATGGCGCGGAGGTATGCGGTTGCAACGGGGTGCGCAAGGGCGACATCGTCAAGGCCATCGTGTCCAAGGGGCTGTTCACCCTGGACGACGTGCGCGCCCATACCAAGGCCTCCGCCTCGTGCGGGTCGTGCACCGGACTGGTCGAGCAGATCCTGGCCTTCACGCTGGGCGGCGAATACTCCGAAACGGCCAAGGTCAAGCCCCTGTGCAAATGCATCGGCCACACCCACGGCGAGGTGCGGCATGCCGTTAAAAAACACCGGCTGACCAGCATCCGCTCTGCTCTGGATTATCTGGAGTGCCGCACTCCCGACGGTTGCCACGTGTGCCGGCCGGCGTTGAATTATTACATCATCTCCACGTGGCCGGGGGAGGCGATGGACGATCCCCAATCGCGCTTCGTCAACGAACGGATCCACGCCAATATCCAGAAGGACGGCTCCTTCTCCGTGGCGCCGCGGATCTGGGGCGGGGTGGCGAAACCGGATGAACTGCGCGCCATCGCCGACGCGGCGGAGAAATACCGCGTCCCCATGGTCAAGTTCACGGGCGGGCAACGGCTCGGCCTGTTCGGCGTGAGGAAGGAGGACCTGCCCCGCGTCTGGGGCGACCTCAACAAGGCGGGCCTGATTTCGGGTTACGCCTACGGGAAGGCCCTGCGCACGGTCAAGACCTGCGTCGGCACGGAGTGGTGCCGGTTCGGCGTCCAGGATTCCACCAGCCTGGGGATCAAGCTGGAAAAACTGACCTGGGGTTCGTGGATGCCGCACAAGTTCAAGATGGCGGTTTCCGGTTGTCCGCGCAACTGCGCCGAGGCCACGATCAAGGATTTCGGCGTCGTGGCCGTGGAATCGGGCTGGGAACTGCGCGTGGGCGGCAACGGCGGCGTCAAGATCCGGCCGACGGATTTGCTGTGCAAAGTGACAACCGAGCAGGAAGTGATCGAACACTGTTGCGCCTTCATCCAGCTGTACCGCGAGGAAGCCCATTATCTGGAGCGCACCTCGACCTGGATCGAACGCATGGGGCTGGCTTACGTGAAGATCTGGACCGTCGAGGACCCCGGAAACCGCCGGGAACTGGCGCGCCGGTTCCGGGAGTCCCAGCGATTCGCGCAGAAGGACCCTTGGGCCGAATGCGCCGCCGATCCGGAGAAGTCGCGCGAATTCGTTCCGATAAAACAATTGAACCGGGCGGGGTACAGCCATGTCTGAATGGATCGAGGTAGGCCACATCGAGGACATCCCGCGGTTGTCCGCCCGCGTCGTGCGCGCCGAAGCCGTCGACGTGGCGGTGTTCCGCACCGCCCGGGACGAGATATTCGCCCTGCGGGACCGTTGTCCGCACAAGAGCGGGCCGCTGTCCCAGGGGATTGTCCACGGTAGCCGGGTCACGTGCCCGTTGCACAACCTGGTGTTGGAGTTGACCGACGGCCGGGTGGCGCCGCCCGACGAGGGGTGTACGGAAACGTATCCCGTCAAGACCGAGGACGGAAAAATTTGGGTTTTGCTACCGCGCAATTAAATTAAAGGAGGACATGTCCCATGTACAAAGACGCGATCGAAAAGCTGACCGATTCCGGCCAGCGGAAAATAGATTACATGCGGAGTTCGCCAGTGGGTTATGTGCTGTTGTCCGCCCTGGCGGGGGCCTACGTGGGGTTCGGCATCGTCCTGATCTTCGCCGTCGGCGGGCCGATCGCCAAGGCGGGCGACCCCTATTTGAAATTGATCATGGGCGTGTGTTTCGGGATCGCGTTGAGTCTGGTCATTTTCGCCGGTTCCGAGCTGTTCACCGGCAACAACATGGTGTTTGCCGTAGGGGGGCTGTGCAAACGGACGGGCGGGGCGCCGGTGATCGTTTTGTTTATTTTATGTTACCTGGGGAATTTTATCGGCTCGGCGTTTCTCGCGTGGCTGGTCGTCAAGGGCGGCAGTCTTTCGGAAGCTTCCCAAACGCTTCTTCTGCAAGTCGGCTCCTTGAAAATGAACCTCGGCGCCAGCGAATTGTTTTTCCGCGGCGTTCTGTGCAACTGGCTGGTCTGCCTGGCCGTATGGACCTCGAGCCGGACGCAAAGCGACTCCGCGAAACTCATCCTGATATTCTGGTGCCTGTTCGCCTTTATCAGTTGCGGGTTCGAGCACTCCGTGGCGAACATGACCTTGCTGACCTTGACTTTGCTGTTCCCGCACGGCCCGGAGATTTCGTTTTCCGGCTTGATGTATAACCAGGCGTTGGTCGTATTGGGAAATATCGTCGGCGGCGGGATAATGGTGGGCGCGGTTTACTGGTTCGCCAGCGCGGAAAAGCCGGTTGCCGACGAAAAAAGCCGGGACCTGGTTGAAAGCGAAGCGTTTCTGAGCCGCGAAGGTTGACGCGCTTTGGATCCGCCGCGAACTCCTGTATAATCCCATCGGGAGATTTTATGGCGACGGCATTGGAAGACGAACTGGGCGACATCCTGGCCAAGGCGCGCGACGGCAAGTCCTGGTCGCAAAGGGACCTGGCGGAGGCGGTCAGCCTGCCCCTGGAGAAGATCAAGGCGATCGAGAGTTGCCAGTCGGTCCCTGACGACGAAGTCGTCCGCAAGCTTGCCGGAGCGCTGGACCTCCACGCTCCTTCCCTCGTCGATATCGCCCGCGGGTCCTGGGCCCCCAATCCCCCCGTGTACGGCGACGCCGATTTCGACCTTTTCCGCGTGGACGCCTTCATGGGAGTTTATCCCGTGAAGTGCTACCTGGTCCGTTGCAAAAAGACCGGCGCGACCGCCGTCGTGGATACCGGCGCCAGCCCGGAACTCGTCGTCAAGAAGGCCGCCGGACTCGGCTGGTCCGTTTCCAAAATCCTTTTGACTCATTCCCACCCCGACCATGCCGGGGGTCTGCAAGCGCTGGACAAGGCGTTCGATTGTCCGGCGTGGATCGACCGCGCGGAACCCCGCCCTTCCGGAAGCCGCGATTTGCGGTTGGTCGGCGACGGCGATGTCGTCGAACTGGGGCGTCTGAGAATTCATTGCCTCTCCACGCCGGGACACACGCCGGGAGGCGTTTCCTACCGCATCAACAAAACAGCGCTCTCGGGCGACGTCATCTTCGCGGGGTCCATGGGCCGGGCCAATTCCTCGTGGACGGACCTGTTCCGCTCCGTCGCGGAAAAGTTATTGACCCTGCCCGAGGACGTCGTTTTATGTCCGGGACACGGCCCCGCCACCACCGTCGGCGAGGAAAAGCGTCACAACCCGTTCTTTTGCGGAAAAGTTTGACCGGCGCGGCTGAAAGAAAAGGCGCCGTTTCTGGCTTGCGAAAAACCGGACCCGGTCCCATATTTCGGGTATGGATCCCGAAAAGGTCAATTACCACTATTGCGACGACCTGAACGCCGCCCCTTTGCCCAAAAATTCGCGGGTCTTGGTTACCGGAGCCAACGGGTATGTCGCCCACCGCCTGATCCCCGAACTCGCCGGTCGCGGTTACTTCGTCCGGTGCATGTTCCGGGCGCGGCGAAGCCCGCCGATATTGTCCCATCCCAACCTGGAGGTCGTATACGCCGACTGCCTCAAGAAGGAGGAACTCTGGCCGGCGCTGGAGGGGATCGAGTACGCCTATTACCTCATCCACAGCATGCGCGAGAAAGGGTCCCGGTTCGCGGAAAGGGACAAGGCCGCCGCCAGGAATTTCGTCGAGGTGGCGAAGGCCTTGGGCGTCAAAAAAATAATTTACCTGGGCGGATTGGGCGAAACGTCCGAGCGTCTTTCGACGCACCTCAGTAGCCGGTGGGAGGTGGGGAAAATCCTCGCCGACAGCGGCTTGAACGTCGTCCGTTTGCGGGCGGCCATCATCATCGGCTCGGGTAGCGCCTCGTATGAATTATTGAAGTCCCTGGTTTTGCGCCAGCGGTGGGTCCCATTCCTGGCGGAATTCAACTCCCGGTGCCAGCCGATCGCCATTCGCGACGTGATCAAGTATCTCGTCGGGGTCCTGGAAACGCCGGACCTTCCCGCGGGCGTCTACCCCATAGGCGGGAAGGACGTCCTGACGTACCGGGACTTGATCCTGCGGTTCGCCGCCATCCTGCAACGAGAGGTCCGCTTCTTCGATATTTCCTGGGCCCCCCTGCCGGTGGACCTTCTCTGCCGGACCTATGCCGTCTGGTTGCATTTTTTCACTCCGGTCCCGGTGAACATCGCCACCCTGCTTTTGGGAAGCCTGCGGTCCGACGTCGTTTGCAAGAGCGGGGAAATCAAGAAATACCTTCCGTTCGCGACCCTGGATTTCCAGACCGCGGTCAAATGGGCGCTGGAGAAGGAGGCCCAGTCGCGGGTCTTCTCGCACTGGTCGGACGTGCCGCCCGAAGGGATGAACGACCTTCTGCCGCTTTCCGAATACGAGTCGGCGGAGTTCCTCATCGACGAGCATTCCCTGGAAATCCCCGCCGCTCCCGACAAAGTGTTTCCCCTCATCGTCCGCATCGGCGGGAATCACGGTTGGTTCCACGCCAACCTGCTGTGGCGGATCAGGGGGTTCCTGGACCGCATGATGGGAGGCGTGGGGTTGCACCGGGGCAGAAGAGACGTTCAAAATCTCCGCGTCGGGGACTCGGTCGATTTCTTCCGCGTCGAACGGCTGGAGCCGGGAAAGGAGCTGTTGTTGCGTTCGGAGATGATTTCCCCCGGTTACTCCTGGTTGCAGTTCGAACTGGAGCCCGTCCACGCGAACGGCACGCGTTTGACGTTGCGGGCGCATTTTATCCCGTACCCGTTCTGGGGCGAGTTGTACTGGAACGTCCTCCTCAAGTTCCACGCGTTCATTTTCAAGGGACTGCTCGGGTACTTCCGCCGGGAGGCGATCAAGATCGAGAACGGCGGGCAACCGGAAGGGTTGAAATATGGGTCTGGACTTAAAACCCCTTAAGGACGGGGACACCGTCTGCATCGTGGGCGGCGGCCCCGGCGGCGCCAGTTGCGCGATCGCCTTGAAACGGCTTGCCGCCGAACAGGGCCGGGACGTGCGGGTGGCGATTTTCGAGCAGAAGAAATTCGCGGAGAACAGACAGTTCAACCAGTGCATCGGCGTCCTGTCCCCGCCGCTGGAGGAAATCCTGGCCAATAATTTCGGCCTGGAACTGCCGCGGGAATTGATCGTCAAGGAGATCAAGGGGTACCGCCTGCATTCGGACGGCATGAGCCTGGACCTCGCGGGACACGAGAGCGGCAAAACGTACGCCGTCCACCGGTCCCATTTCGACGCGTTCATGCTGGCGCAGGCGGAGAAGGCCGGGGCGACGGTCATCCACAACCGGGCCACGGGGGTGGAAATTTCCGGCGAGGACGTTTTGCTTTACAGCGAGGGGGAAAACGTCCGGGCCTCGGCGGTGGTCGGGGCGTTCGGGATGGACGAGGGGGCCTGCAAGTTATTCGAATGGAGCACCCCGTACCGGCAACCGGATTTCCTGAACACCATCATCACCCGTTTGTACCCGGGAGAGGAGTTTTTACGCGAGATCGGCCCCATCATCCAGGCGTTTCTGCTGTCGTTCCGGGGGCTGGAGTTCGGCGCCGTCACGCCCAAGCTGGACCATCTTTCCATCAATATCGCCGGGAGGCGGGTTTCGGCGCGGGTCATGCTGGAGTTTTTGCGGTCGGAGCCGGTACAGAGGTTCCTGCCGCCGCACCAGCGCCGGGAAAATCCCTTGCATTATTTTAAAGGCAAGTTCCCCATCGCCCCGGCCCGGAACCTGTGCGGCGACCGGTACGTCATGGTCGGCGACGCGGCGGGCCTGATCCGCCCCTTCAAGGGCAAGGGGATCAACTCCGCCTGCCTGACGGGCCTGTTCGCCGCCCGGTGCATCATGAACGCGGGCGTTTCCAGGCGGGCCTTCGAACGGTTTTATTTGCAGGACTGCCGGGTGTTCACGGACGACCTCGTTTACGGAAGAGTTTTGCGGGCGCTGACTAACCTCTCCACGCGTTTCAAATTCATGGACCCTATCCTGAAGATCGCCGAGAAAGATCCGGTCTTCATGGATTGCCTGTTCAATTGCGTTTCGGCCCACAAGACGTACAAGGAAATATTCCGCCAGACCGCCTCCCTTTCGCTCGGGTTGAGTTTTGCCCGCGAGTTCTTCAACCACTTCATTTTCCGGCAGGACGTTAAAGCCGGCGCCTGAGTTTGACGGGTCCGGTTTTTCCGCGCGTTTGGGTCTTGCGGAGTATATGGGGAAACTTTAGAATGAAATTGAAACCGTTCGAACCTTTCCGAAATTTCCGCCCGGCGGACCGAACGCCAAACGTCATATGAACCAATCCGCGGTCGATTCCAATAATAAAGCGCCTAAAACGCCCGCCACAAAACGGCCCCTCAAGGAGACCCTGTGGAATTTTTTGGGAGTTGTCTTGTATTCCGCCCTTGTGGTCGGCGCGGTTTACCACCTCGTTTACGAAAAACTCAAATGAGACGGACCTTGTCCGCATATTGGTGACGAAAAGACTAGATTTGCTCCCCCTTGTAAAGGGGGCCGGGGGGATTCGCGCTACTCGCCGTAGGGGCCCAGGCTGGGCCTGGAGCCAATGCCGTCTCCAGCTTGCGCGGAGGCGGGAATCGTGTTCCGGCGATCGCGGAGCGTCATCGCCGCATTGCCTCCGGGCGCTTGCCCGGCCAGCGTCACGCTGGCAACCGAAAGTTTCAAATCCCCCTATCCCCCTTGCAAGGGGGGATGAAACAAAAACGCTTTTTAGCGCCTGGCATTTTACCGGCCAACAGACCGTTTAGGGTATCATTTGGGCGTTCCCCGACTCCTCAGGCCGCTCCCACCCCGTTTCCCAAAACCCGCTACTTCACTATTTAGTCGTCCCTGAAAAGTGACTTTTTCAGGGACGACTATGTAAGGGAGGCAATTCAAGCCGGCGGTGTTCCGCTTAAAGAACCATTCCCAAGATCTGCTAAGAAATATGGCTCCTATCTTAAGGAATACGACTTTGAAAAATTAACGCCGACTCCGCCGCCTGACTATAAGCCCCAAAAGGGCGATATTGCCGTTTTTCAACCGCCGCCCGGCCATGAACCTCCCGATGGCCATATACAAATGTATAACGGGAAGCAATGGGTCTCCGATTTCAAGCAACCTGGTGGTTTTTGGCCGGGTAAAGATTACAGAAAACACAGACCATCTTACGCAATCTATCGCCCATAACGCCGAGGATCCGACCGATGAATTTCTTGACATCGATATAACAAAGTTTGACAATGAAATCCGCGCTGTCTTGGGTTGTGCATCAAAAATGAAGATTAAAATCGCCCTGTTGTCCCTAATGCTGATAACCGCTCTCGGCGTCGGTTCAGCCTCGGCGGAAGCCAAGAGCAAACCCTCCGCCCCGGAGCCGTTTCATGTGGCGCGAACGCCCGCCGAAAAAGCGCTCGATGACATTCTTCGCCGTGCCGATCAAGACAAAAATATATTCCACTATGTTCTTGGAACCCCTTTCTATGACGCGGAGAAAGATAGCGGCTATGCCCGCTTGTTTACTAAAAATTTTTTGCGGGCGGCGGCCAAAAAGGAATCCGATGCGGTAAAAAGATCTTGCGATGGCAAATATACGGGCGAAATCTGCGGTCTTGATTCCAGCCCCATCAACTGCGCTCAAGATATCAGTGAGTCCGGATATCTTCACCGGACCATGGAAGACGACGGCCGCAGGGCCATCATTTCGTCCATGGGGGTGGATTTTGCTCCAGAAGAAGTCAAAACATCTTACAGGCTCATAAAAGACGGTAACCGTTGGAGGCTTGACGGTGTCGCTTGCGGTGGCGGCGGGGAATTCAACATGGAGTGCGGCGGTTCAATGTGCCCTGATGTATCGGACCTGCGCAAAAAAGCCGGACAGGGCGATGCCGACGCGCAGTACGACCTTGGAGTCATGTATAACATTGGCCGGGGCGTGAATCGGGATTATGTCGAGGCGGCGAGGTGGTTCCGCAAGGCCGCCGGCCAGGGTCATGCCGGCGCGCAATCCTACCTTGGATATCTATATGAACATGGTTATGAGGGCGTGACGCAGGATAACGCCGAGGCGGCGAGGTGGTACCGCAAGGCCGCCGAGCAGGGCCATGCCGACGCGCAATACTACCTGGGAGATATATATGAAGTTGGCCGGGGCGTGACGCGGGATGACGCCGAGTCAGCAAGGTGGCACCGCAAGGCCGCCGAGCAGGGCCAGGTTCACTCGCAACACATCCTTGGACTTATGTATGACAAAGGCCGGGGCGTAACGCGGGACCTTGACGAGGCGGCGAGGTGGTACCGCAAGGCCGCCGAGAAGGGAGATAGCGACGCGCAATACTCTCTTGGGATGATGCATCGAACGGGCATGGGCGTACAGCGGGACCTTGCCGAGGCGGAAATGTGGTTGCGCAAGGCCGCCGAGCGGGGGCACGCCGAGGCCAGGCAGGAAGTGGAGAAGTTGGACCGGCGGTAAGTTTTATTTGCAAAGAGCGGGCGATTTTTTTCCGCCGGGAAGGGCTTGGCTGGCGTGGGTTTGGCCTCGGCGGAAACCAAAAGTAAACCATCCCACCCGATTTTAAAACCGATCCCAAGGGA
>JACRGP010000080.1 GCA_016217765.1 Nitrospinota bacterium
GATTCGCCTCCGGGCGCTTGCCCGGCTTTTCACCCCCCCCGGACCTCCCCCGTCCAGGGGGAGGAAGTTATGGGATACTTCATTTTGTTAGACGCTCTAAAAAAGTTTTTCAGCGCCCTGCTAATAAAACATGTCCTTGACGGCGTCGCCAAAGTGAAAATATCGTTCTTGTGCATGGACCTCTCGGACAACTCGCTGGGCCGCGCCGCTCTCCTGGCCAGGGTCCTCTCCCGCCATTACGAGGTCGAACTCATCGGTCCGGCGAAAACCGGCGGCGTCTGGTTTCCCCTGCGGGACCTGGGACTGCCGGTCAAGCTGTTTCCCTGGAGGCGATACCCCGGTTTCGCTTGCACCGCGCGCGACATGCTGAAGGCGATCGAAGGGGACATTTTGTTCGCCTGCAAACTGCGTCCCACGAGTTTCGGGCTCGGCCTGCTCGGCAAACTGCGGACGGGGAAACCGTTGGTGGTGGACATCGACGATTGGGAACTGGGCTTTTTCTGCCATACGGACTTCTGGGGGAAGCTGGGCAGGTTTTTGAACCTCTCCAACCCCAACGGCTTGCCTTACGTCTGGCTGATGGAAAAGCTCGCGGGCCTGGCCGACGCCGTGACCGTCAGCAACCGTTTTCTGCAGGGGCGGTTCTCCGGGGAGTTGTTGTATCATTGCCGGGACACCTCGGCGCTGGACCCCGCCCGGCACGACCCGCTCAAGGTCAGGCGCAGGCTGGGGTTGGAGGGCAAGAAGATCGTCATGTTCCTGGGGACGCCCCGCGCGCACAAGGGGATCGACGACGTGGCGGACGCCCTGTCCAGGGTCCGCTCGGCGGACGCGCATCTGGTCCTGGTCGGCGTCGATAAAAATTTTTCCTTCCCGGAAAAATGGTCCGCGATAAAAGACCGGACGACCCTGGTCCCCCAGGTCCCCTTCGAGGAATTGGGGGACTATCTCGCGTCCGCGGACGTCGTGGCGGTCCCTCAGCGCCAGACCAGCGACACCGCGGGCCAGATGCCGGCGAAGATTTTCGACGCCATGGCCATGGCCCGGCCGATCGTCTCCACCCGCGTTTCCGATATCCCGGAAGTCCTGTCGGATTGCGGTTACCTCGTCGCGCCGGGCAACCCCCAGCAACTGGCCGACGCCATCGACCGTGTCCTGGAGCGCGAGGAAGAGGCGCGCCGGAAAGGCCAAATGGCGCGCGACCGTTGCGTCCGGTTGTACGACATCAAGGTTTTGGAGGAGCGTCTGCTGTCCGTCGTGAGCAAAGTCGCGCGTAAATCGAATTGAGGAATGGAGCGGGAGGACCGACCCAGCATGGATACATTCGACCCGGAGCTTTTACCCGCCAACCCGAGGATTCTGCTTATCAAACTGCGCTCCATCGGCGACGTGATTTACAACACGGCGGTTTATGGCCCGCTGAAGAAGCGTTGGCCGCGGGCGCATTTGACCGTCGTCGTGGAACCGCCCGCGTACGATATCGTCAAGGACCATCCCGCCGTGGACGAAGTCCTCTGTTTCAAAAAAGGCTCCCCGCTGGAACAACTGCGGTTTTATTGCCGCCTGTTCGCGGACCGGTACGACGCGGCGATCGACATGCACGAAGGGCCGAGGGGGTCCGGCATGTGTTTCCTTTCCCGCGCCAGGTTCCGCATTGGGAACAAACGCGCCAAGCGCTCGTTCCTCTATAACGTCCGATTGACGTTCGACGACCTACAGCCGAAATATCCCATCGATTACCAGGTGGCCTTGATCCGGAAAATGGGAGTGGAGTTCGGGGAAGTCGCCCCGGCGGTCCACATTTCCGAAGCCGGCGTAAAACGCGGCGGCGATATCCTTTCGCAAAACGGGATCGCGCCGGGAGACCCGTTCTGCGTCATCCACCCTGGCGTCCGAAAGATTTACGACCAGTGGCAATTCGACAAGTTCGCGGCCCTCGCGGATTATTTCCATTCCCGCTACGGACTTAAAATAGTCCTCGCGTGCGGGCCGGGGCAGGAAGACCAGGCCCGGGCCGTGCTGGGGCTTGTCCGGGACGCGCCCTGCGCCTTCATCCAAACCGGTCTTCAGGAGCTGGCCGCCATTACGCGGCGCGCCCGGTTCGTCCTCTGTCATAACGGGGGCTACATGCACCTGGCCGCGGCCATGGGGACCCCGACAGTCGCGTTGTTCGGCACGGCCAATCCCGCCGTATGGGGCCCGTGGGGCCAGGGCCACGCCGTCCTGTATAAAAGCCTGTATTGCAGTCCCTGCGACTCGCGTACGCGGAGGAAGGAATGCGACTCCGGGGACGCCGAATGCAAGCGGTTGATCGCCCCGGAGGACGTCGTTAAAGAGGTCGAGGCGGTCCTGGCGCGCGGATAGGGCGCGGAGCCGGAGTCTCCCCCTTTGCAAGGGGGAGAAAACCTACCCCCCCTTTAATAAAGGGGGGCTGGGGGGATTTTGCCAAGGGGGGAGAGGGCAAGCGCTTCCTGAACTTTTTCCCACGCCATGTCCAGACTGATTTGCCGGAAGCAGTCGGAACGGTCGTCGGCCAGCATGCCGCTGGATCCAACGGGCCCGACTCGGATGGCGGGCGGCGACCATCGAGGGCGATCCAAGTCTGGCCCGTTCGCCCCGGCGCGGTCGCCGGCCGCGTGGAAATAGGGGTTGACGGGGGACTGGACGATCCAGCAGAGGCGGTCGTCCAACCCAAACGGCCCCGACTGGCCGGGGTCCGACACGCCGAACAGCGCCACCGCGGGGACTTTCAAGGCGAACCCGATGTGCATGGGACCGCTGTCGCACGTTACCATGAGGCGGGCCTGGCCGATCAAACAAGCGTTGTCGCGGATCGGCCGGTCGCAGGCGTTTGCCGTTTTGGACGGGTCCAATTGGGCCGATATGGAATCGACCAGCGGTTTCTCTCCCGGTCCCGCCCCCAGGACGATTTTGTACGGATAGTTTTCCGACAGTTTTTGCGCCAAAGCGGCGAACCGCTCCGGGAGCCATCGTTTGTGGGCCAGCGAGGCGCCGACGTTGAGGTAAACGAACTCCCTCGGGGCGAGACGGTTCTTCTCCATGAAAACAGCCGTCGTCGCGGCGTCCCGGCCGTCGAGGAACAATTCCATTTGCGCGCCGTCCGGCGCCGCCCCGATTTTCTCGATCAGCGCCAACCGCTTTTGAATTCCGTGTAAACGACCGTCTATCGGGACCCGTTCGTCCTCCGGCAGGAAGTCTAAACTCTGGTGCGCCAGGACCCGGCGGCTCCGCACCCAGGGAAGGATTCGCCGCGCGTCCCGGTTGGCGTGAAAGATGAGGGCGTGATCGTAGGTCTCGCGCAACAATCCGAATTTGAAACCGAACTGGAACAGCCAGGGTTTTCGATATTCGAGGATACGGTCGATATGCGGGTTGCCGCGGAACAGCGGCGCCCACCGCGCGTCCACCAGGAAATCGACGCGCGCGCCGGGAAATGATTTCTTCAAGGCGCGCAGGGCCGGGGTCCCCCAGAGGCTGTCCCCCAAGCCCGTAACGCTGATCGCCAGGATTGTCTTCATCGAGGGGAGCGCGCCGTCACGGGGTGTAATACCCATTGCGCTTGCAGACGTGGCAGACCGTTTCGATATCGTTGGGTTTTCCGAGCAGTTCCTTGCGCGCCGAGACGTAACGCTCGCCGTTCCAGATCTCCATGAAATCCTTCTCGAACACGTTGCCCATGCTGTATTTCTTTTCCGTGACCACGCAACCGCAGGGGAAGACGTCGCCGTTCCAGTTGACAAAGGTTTCCTGCCACGGCCGCTTGCAGAAGGACAGCGGTTTTTTGCGGGTCTTGCGCTCGACGTTGTAGGGGTTGAATTCGGGGGATTCCGGGATCCACTCCAGGTCCCTTTGGATATTGGCAGAGGCGGGTTGCAGGATGTCGTCCTTCAAGTTGGTGCGCATGAGCCCGAACGTGATCTCGACGCCGATCTCGCCCGCGATTTTTTTCGCCAGGTCGATTTCATGCTCGTTGTGCTTCATCACCAGGTAGTTCCAGACGATCCGGATCGGCGAGTTCGCGCGTTTCTTCTCGGCGGCCAGTTTTTTCATGTTCTCGAAAACGGTCTCCACTTTCCCGCCGACGCGGTATTTTTCGTAAACCTCCTGGGAGACGCCGTCGCAGGAGACGATCAGCTTGTCCAGCCCCGAGGCGACCAGGCCCTCGATCTGCGCGGCGGACAGGATATTGAGGTTCGCGCTGGAAATCGCGCGGATGTGGAACGGGTCCCTGGAGGTATAGCGGAGCATGTCCACGAAGGACTTGTTGAGCAGGGGTTCCCCCCAGCTATACAGGTTCGCCGACTGGAGCCACTTTCCCAAACGGTCGATGACCGATTTGTACTGTTCCAGTTTCATGAGGCCCCGCTCCACGTTGGGATCGTCCAACCCGGTCGGACACAAAGGACACCGCAAGTTGCAATGGTTGGTGGGATCGATGGAGAGCATCTTGGGCATGGAAAAGACTTTCGCAAACCCGAGCCGGTAGCCCAGCTTGATGAAGATGCGGTTGATACGGTGTCGCAGATGGGTAACAAGCATGGAATTATAAAAGGCCGTCCACTTTTTCGTAGACTTCCTCGACCGGAATGGAGTCCGGCCGGCAAAAGGGTTCATGGGCGATCACCGTCGCGTTGGGCGACAAGACGCCGCAACACTCCGCGGGGAACCCGATGTGGATGGACACGATCCTGCCGTCGAAGCGCCCGGCAATGTGGGTCAGGCCGTTGTCCAGCCCGATAAACAGGTCGGCGCGCCGGATGACGGCGGCCGCCGCGCCTATGGGATCCTTGACGACGGCGGTCCCCGGGTATTCCCGCAAATCGGATGGCGAAACGAACGCTATCATTTTAACACAGCGCTCCTTGTGAATGGTCTCGATCAACCGGGTAAAATGGGAATGCGGCCATTCCTTGCTCTCCTTCTTCGACCGCGCCTCGGGGGCCAGGACGATCAATTTGTCCTCCCGGGCGATGCCGAGCCGGCGCAGGATCGCGTCTCCCTGGGCCTCGTCCTCCCGGGAAAGATACATCGCCGGCCTGCGGGTTTCCAGGCTTACGCCGCACCGCTCGGCATAGATGTCGATCAAGTGTTTTTTCGCCTTCCACCAATCGCGGTCCGGGTTGTCCAGCAGGAGCGTCAGGTCGAACTCCTCCGCCTTTTTTCTCTCCACCGCCCGGCGTTCCCGTTTCTTCCAGACGTTGTACGCGAAGGGCGTTTCGAACCGGTCGATGTGCGGGTCGTTCTTGATCGCGCTGTAGAACGGCGGCGGACCGACCCCGAAACAGATCGAGGCCTCGGGGAATTTTTTCTTGAGCGCGGCCACGGACGGCGCCGCGAGGACCAGGTCGCCCACGCCGCCGATCAGCCCGACGAATATGTTTTTGGGCGGAAACGAAGGCCGTCGCGATTTACGGAACAGGTTTTCGAACCACATGGAGTCGCGCTTTCAACTTTCCGGAGGGGATGCTTCCAGCAACTGTATGGCGACAGCGAACGCCTCGTCCGCGGAGAAGTCGAGGCAGGTCTTGTGGCCGCAATGGGAAAGCTTGCACTCCCGGCAGGGGACGTCCCTGTACAGGACCTTGTGCCGGTCGCGCGCCTCGTCGTAGGGCCGGAATATTTGCCGTATGGCCTGGCTGAAAAAGACCATGGCGGGGACTCCGAAGGCCGTCGCGATATGGCTGATCGCGGAATCGTTGTCGATCGCCAGGTCGCATTCGCGGACGACGGCCATCATCTGCCGGACGCTGAGTTGATGGAAAACGGCCAGTCGCGGGTCGTTCCGCGTCAAGGGGCGGACGCGGGGATATTCGGATTCCGAGCAGATGACCAGGACCTGCGGGTGGCGCGTTTTGATCCGTTCGATCAACTGCCCAAACCGTTCCATGCCCCATTCCCGGATTTCCGCGGAGGCCGTGGGGTGGACCGCCACGATCTTCTTGTCCAGGTCGAACCCGTGCCGGACGAGATGTTCCCGCGCCCATTGGACCTCGCCGTCCGTTAGAAAAAGTTCCGGGCGGGACGGGACGGCGTCGAAACCGAGGCTCCGCAGGCAGTCCAGGTCGCGCTCGATGGCGGAGCGGTAGTAGTCCGATTCCTCCGCCAGGACGTCGCTGTTCCGGTTGCGCCCCACATAATGGTTGTTGATCCGGCATGGGGTCTTGATCTTTTTGACCAGTTTCGCGGACAGGCCGCCCGCGTGCAGGTTCATCACCACGTCGAAACCGCGGGCGCTCAGCGTCCCGGCCATGCGGTCGATCTCCCCGGCGTCCGGATTTTTGGAGATCCCGAATACGTTGTCCACGTGGGGGTTGTTTTCGAAGACCGCCTGGGAATAAGAGTAGGCGAGGACCGAAACCGAAACGCCGGGCAGGCTCTGTTTGATGCTTTTCAGCAAGGGCGCGCTCAAAATATTGTCCCCGATGTCCCGCAGTTTCACCACGAGGATGTTCCGTAAAGGCCCGATGCGCGCGAGCGCCTGCCTCCCGCTCCGGACGTATTTTTCATGATAGCGGAGCAGGGCCAGGAGGGCGGCCGTCTGGTCCGCCAGGGCGAAGACCAGCCCCTCGAACCCTTCCTTGATTCCGCCTTTCAAGAAATACGTCTTGAAAAAAACCGCGGGGAACGAGCAAGCCGCGAGTTTCACGAGCCCGGGCGCCGGGATGTCCGGCGAGGCGTCGAACAACTTGTCCGCCCGCCATTCGGCGCGCTCCAGGCAACGGACGGCGGTTTCATGGAGGTCCTCGTCGCCATAGGAAATGAGTTCGCCGCCGGTCAGCGGCGGCCCGGCCGGTATATCGTTCAGGCCGGGGACCGCCGACCCCTCCGGTATATGGATCAGGCGCGAGGGCGGCGAGCCCGTCCATTGCAGGGGATATTTGAGCCTTTTTTTCAGGAACACCGTCGCGCGCGGCAGGCGGAAGGAAACCGGCCCTCCGCAAGAGGACTGGCATTTTTCGTGGATCTCGTTTCGCAATTGTCCGGTCGTCACTTCGTTGGAACGGACGAGGAGGCGCCAGGGCGTGGCGCTCAGTTTGATCCCCTTCTCCCATAATTTCTCGACGCTGGCGGGACCGCAAAATATCGCCGGGCATTTGAACTCCCGGGCCGTTTCCTCGACCTCGGCGGAGGTTTTCGGGCAGAGGACCAATACCTCCGCGACCCAGTGTTTCAAGGCCAGGATGCAGGAGCGCAGTTTTTTTCCCGAGTCCTCCGCGGCGACCACGGCGGTGACCGGGAGCGGGGCGCCGAAGTTCGCGGGCGGTTTTGTTCCCAAGAGCGGATTCATATGGAGGTTGGCGGAGCGCCCATGCCGGAGGAGACGTTTCCCTTAACGACGGGAGCAAAAATCCCCCTTTGGCAAAGGGGGACTTAGAGCGTCTAACAAAATGAACAATTGGCTCGACCCTCAAATTACTCCCCTCCCTTGACCGGGGAACGCCCCGGAGCGGGATGGCCAAGCCCGGATTGCCCCCGATGACTCCCATTCGCCATCGGAGCCGAGCCTGTTGAGTCCAGCGTCACGCTGGGGAGGGGGCTGGGGGA
>JACRGP010000078.1 GCA_016217765.1 Nitrospinota bacterium
CCGGGGACTGCTCCGCAACCGGGACAGGAAACTTCCCAGCCTTTGGGCTCCGGACCTGTCCCGGTTCCTCAAGACCCTGGGCTGGCCCGACGGCGATGGCATTTTACCCAATCGGGCCTATCAGAATCAGGCCCGCGACGCATGGCAGAATTGTTTGGACGAACTGGCCTCGCTGGACCCCGTATTGGGGGGCGTTACCCGCCTGCAAGCCGCGACCGTTCTGGAATCGATAGCCAAGGAAACCTCTTTTCAAATCAAGACCCGGGAATACCCCATTCAAGTGATGAGCTTGCCGGAAGCGTACGGGATGCAATTCGACCGCCTATGGATTCTGGGGTGCCATGCGGACGTTCTGCCGCCCCCGCCTACCCCCAACCCTTTTCTCCCATTGGAGATCCAGAAGCGCTTCGACCTCCCCCGCTCCACCTCCCACCGGGAATTGCGGTGGGCGGAAAACATTTTGCGGCAATTGGCCCTGTCCTCGCCCAACGTCGTTATCGGTTATCCTGCCTGGAACGCGGAAAAGGAATTAAGAGCGAGCCCGCTTCTGAAATCGATATCAAGCATTCAAGGCATGGAGGAGATCGCCCAGTCGCATCGGATAAAAGACCAGTGGCGGGGTAAAAGAGAAATGGAAACCTGGCTGGACCCCGGCGCATTGCCATTGACCCCCGATGAGCGCCAAACCGCCCAGGAAAAAGGGATTGCCGGCGGATACCAGGTTTTAAAAAACCAGGCCGATTGCCCTTTCCGAGCCTTCGCCTGCCATCGCCTCAACGCGACGAAATTCGAAACGCCGGAAATCGATTTCGACGGCGCGGAACGCGGCAACATCGCCCATTACGCTCTCCAGCGCTTCTGGAGCGAGGTAAAGACCTCCGCCCAACTCAGGTCCCTGAACGCTAACGGCGAATTGCCGGGCGTCGTCGCGCGTTGCGTCCGGGAGGCGGAAGGACGTCTGCTTTCCAAACTGGGCGCGCAAAAGCGCTTCGCGGAAATGGAGCGGTCCCGGCTCGAATCCCTGCTCGGCGAATGGCTGAACAAAGAACTGTTGCGTCCTGATTTTGAAGTCGTCGCCATTGAACGCAAGGAAACCATCGGGATCGCGGGATATAACTTCAATCTCCGCATCGACCGCGTGGACGAAACCCCACACGGCCATAAAATTTTAATCGATTATAAAACGGGGCAAATCAAACCCAACGGCTGGCTCGACGACCGGCTTCAGGAACCGCAACTGCCGTTGTACGCGCTCAAGTTATCTCCCGACGCCATCGCTTTCGCCGAGGTCAAGAAGGGTCAAAAAGGCATGGGCTTTAAATTCCTCGCGAAGGAAGTCCATGTTCTGCCTGGAACCTCCATCGACTTCAAGAAGAACAAGGAAATCGATTGCCCGGACTGGGACTCTCTGCTCCAACGATGGAACAAGCAACTGACGGGCCTGGCCGAGGATTTCGCCGCCGGGAAATGCGCCGCGGACCCCGCCAATGCCAACACGACGTGCAAGAATTGCGGACTGCAAACCCTTTGCCGGATTGAAGAGATGAAACCCGCCTCCGGGGACGGCGGCGAAAAGGAAGAGCCATGAGCCCCGTTCTCGACGCCCGGGAAAGACAGAAGGCGCTGGCCCCCGCCGGTTCGTTCATCGTCCAGGCCCCCGCCGGTTCCGGCAAGACCGGGTTGCTGATCCAGCGGTTTCTCAAACTGCTGGCGCTGGTCGAGCAACCGGAACAAATCCTGGCGATGACCTTCACCCGCAAAGCGGCGGGGGAAATGCGGGCGCGGATCATGGACGCCCTGGCCCAGGCCTCCCCGCGAACGTCCGCGACAACGCGCGGACCATCGCCGGGGGAAGAGCCCGGCGGACACGAAGCGTTGACGCTGGAACTGGCGCGCAACGCTCTCGAACGCGACCGCGGAAAGGGATGGCGCATTTTGGAAAACCCGTCCCGCCTGAAAATCCAGACCATCGACTCCCTGTGCTCCGCCTTGACCCAACAAATGCCCGTCCTTTCAGGGACCGGGGGAACCTTGGAAATCGAGGAAAACCCCCGGGAGTTGTACCGGGAAACGGCGCGCGGCATACTCAGTCTCGCCGAATCCGGGAATTCAGCCGGGGAAGCCGTCCGCGTTATCCTGCGGCATCTCGACAATTCCAAGTCCGAATTCCTTTCCCGGACCGAGCAGATGCTCTCCCGTCGCGATCAATGGATGATCCCTTTTTTCGACAATCTACGTCTTACTGAAAATTCCCGGCGCTATCTGGAAAACGCGCTTTCCGGCATCATCGAATCGGTCCTCGTCAATCTCTCGCGCCTTCTGCCGGAACGGATATTCGCGCAACCGATCGTTTTCGCCCGTTACAGCGGAAGCCACCTGGCAGAGGACAATCCCCGGCATCCCGGCGCCTGTCTTAAAGACTTGAAAGACGTCCCAAAACCATCGGCCGACCGTCTCGGTCAATGGAAAGCCCTGGCAAACCTTTTATTGACCCAAAAAGGGGAGTGGCGCAAAAAATTGGATAAAAACGACGGTTTTCCGCCGGATAAAACGCCCGAGGGGAAAAACATGAAGGGCGATTGTCTCGACCTTATGGAAAAATTCGCGGCCATTCCCGGCCTGCGCGAGGCCTGGAGAGAAATCCAACGTCTGCCCAACCCTCGGTATGGCGAGGGCGAGTGGGAGGTCCTCCAAGCCATGCTCCGCCTGCTTCCGGAGATGAACAATGTCCTGCGAGGCGTATTCCGCGAACGGAAGAGGACCGATTTTACGGAGATTTCCCTGTCCGCGTTGACGGCGCTGGGCGATGAGGAGGACCCAACGGACCTTCTGCTCTACCTGGACGTCAAAATCCATCACGTCCTCGTGGACGAATATCAGGACACGTCTTTCAAACAGCGCGAGCTTTTGAAGAGGTTGACTTGCGGATGGAACGCCGGAGACGGCCGGTCCCTGTTCATCGTCGGCGACCCCATGCAGTCCATTTACCGGTTCCGCGACGCGGAAGTGGGGCTGTTTCTGGACGCGCGCGACTCCGGGATCGGCGGCATCCGGCTGGAGCCTCTAAAA